>NZ_JAUCAP010000048.1:0-18809 GCF_030361045.1 Lentilactobacillus sp. TOM.63 | reverse complement strand
ATTCTAACGAGAAACAAAAAATCTGTCATCAGTAATAGATAAAATCTATTACCAACAACAGATATTGTAGAACCTTTCTTTTCCCCAATTGGGGTTTTCTTCTCGACAATTTTTATTCCACTGTTATTGGCAGGCATTCTTTTTTATATGCTGAATCCAATTGTTAATTTGATTACTAAAATGAGGCTGGGGAAACATCGAATTTCTCGGACCTGGGCAACGACTTTAGTCTTTTTACTGCTGCTTGGTGTTATTGCTTTGATTGCGACAGTCTTTATTCCCAAAATTGTAGATCAGTTAGTTACATTGGCAAATCAGGTTCCTGGGGCGGTGAATGACGGTCAGCACTTGCTTGAAAAATTTTTTAAGCAAATGAATTCTCAAACTTATCTTAAACAGATTGATTTCACCCAAATTACTGATAAATTTTCCAAGAATATCAGCGGTTATGTGAACACCATTTTTAATGGGTTGACGACGGGGATCGGTGGCATTATTTCCGCTGCGGCTAATGTGGTGATCATTGCCGTTACTGTGCCGGTTGTGCTGTTTTACATGTTAAAAGACGGCTATCGACTGGCCCCGACGCTTAAAAAGCTGTTCCCAGAAAAGCATCAGGATCAAACAATGGCGCTTTTGTATGAGATGAGCCACACGATTTCCAAGTACATTTCAGGCCAAATGATTGAGTGTTTGTTTGTTGGAACCTTCACGGCAATCGGGTATCTGATCATTGGCACCCCATATGCTTTGTTATTAGGGGTAGTCGCCGGGATTTGCAATATTATTCCTTATTTGGGACCCTACATTGGAATTGCGCCAGCATTGATCGTTTCTTTCTCACATGGCGGTTTCTGGGGCGTTATCTACAACATTATCGTGGTTTTGATTGTCCAACAAATTGATGGTAACTTGGTTTATCCAAACGTTATTGGTAAGTCGTTGGAGATTCATCCACTCACAATTATTATTATTTTGTTGGCTGCTGGAAATATTGCCGGCTTAATGGGAATGATTTTGGCAATTCCCCTTTACGCCGTCGTTAAAGTGGTTGTCGTCCATCTGTGGAACATTTATCAGTTGGATTGACCCGTCAAAAGGATTAATAATATTTAATAAATATTGACGTTGACGTGGTTTATGCTACTATTTAAGATGTGTTTATTTTCAGTTTGACTAATATTAGAGTAATGATTAAGTAGGAGATTTTATGAAAAAAGTAATTACGTATGGAACGTTTGATTTGCTTCACAAGGGTCACGTTCGTTTATTAAAACGTGCTAAGGCACTTGGTGACCACCTCACCGTTTGCTTGTCATCAGATGAATTCAACGCTGAAAAAGGTAAGAAAGCATACACGTCATACGAAGATCGAAAATACATCCTGGAAGCAATCAAGTATGTTGATGAAGTGATTCCTGAAACCAACTGGGATCAAAAAATTCACGATGTCCAAGATCGTGATATTGACATTTTTGTTATGGGTGACGATTGGAAGGGAAAGTTTGACTTCCTAAAGGATTACTGTGAAGTTGTTTATTTGCCAAGAACAGAAGGCATCTCAACCACAAAGATCAAAGAAGACTTAGGCCTTACGGATACCAAAGACTGGCAAGCTTAATTTAAATGACTTATGACGAGGCTGTTAACAAAACGATGTGTTTTGTACCAGCCCCATTTTATTATGAGGGTAATTAGGACAGCTGCTCCAGGCAGAAGTCTGCAGGTAAGCACCTCAAACAAAAATTCCCCAAACCGGAATTTCCGTTCGAGGAGACTTACGCTCCGACTTCTAACCGCCTGGATCCGCTCACTTTATTAGGATAGCTCCGTAAAGCAAAAACTTCCACCTAAGCACCTTTTACAAAAGTCCCAGGACCGGGGCCTTCTGAAAAAGGAGACTTAGGTTCCAGTTTCTAACCTGCGCTCACTTTATTAGGACAGCTGCACAAAGCAGGGATCTGCAGGTAAGCACCTCAGAGAAAAATTCCAAGACCCGGAATTTCTCTCTGAGGAGACTTACCTTCCAATCCCTAACCGCTTTGTTCCGCTCACTTATTTTTTAGGAGGATAAAATGCAACGAGCAATTTTTTTGGTCAGGTCAATTCAAGGTATCAGAAAGACAACGTTCCGAAGCCGTTTGATGGCCTTGGCCAACAGTAATTACCAAATTGTTGTGTTACTTGCAATGACGAATTTTGATGAAATCTGGCAAGCCAAGCGCGAATTTGAATTGATCAAATTGCCGGCTGAGACGCAGAACATCAGGTTGATTAATTTGGCTGATATTTATGCAGATCATGACGGGATTGCGTTGACTAATGACGATTATTTAACACCAGACCTCACCCAATTGAAGAGTTATGAGTCGCACGCCGGTAAGTTGCCGGTGACCCGCTTTGTGGGGGCCGATGGTAATATTGTAGCTGAAACCTTATTTGGTGAGGATTCAACCAGACTACATACAATTTTGTTTGATAAAAACAGCCGCATTGTTCAGATTAATAATTATGATAGCGCTGATAAACTCTTTGGGATTGAAAAGTATACCAATAATTCATTGGATGAAAGTTTATTGTTGAATGCCAAGGGACAATTAGTCTTTAGATTTACCAACTATTTGCAACCACAAAAAACGACGTATGATCTCACGGATTCATCAGTGATTCCGCTGCCAGCTGAGTTAACGGCGCTTCCAGGCCAAAAAGACGATGACATGTTGAAAAGCTACGAAGCCCAGGGAGTGTCAACAATTACCAAAGCTGTTTCGTACACGAATTATCGCCGTTACGATGATATCAATGCATTCTACCATCAAGTGCTGCTTAACATGGACCTTGAAAATGCACAAACATACGTCGACATTGATCACCTGGTTGAAGCTGCCAAATATTTGCCGGGTAAACGAATCTTTAACTATTAAGGGGACATAAAATTGCGAGCGATACTTTCCGGAGTTCATCAAAAAAAGGGACTTCAAGTTTTAGAATTTGAATTACTGGATGTGACCGGCTCTTTGGAGCAGGCCTATATGTTATTTGTTGAAAAGAACAGTTTGGCCTCCATCATGAAGCCGATCACTAAGGTTCTCAATCATAATATTGTCCGGGTTAATATTGATGCCCAGGACTTTCATTTTGACATGGCCGACCAAACTGAATTTGAATGGCAAATTTTTATGGTCAACAATGGCATCGATCATACCAATGTGATTCAAGTTGAAAGTGAATATTTGAGTGATCGTCACCAGTTGGAACTGACCAGTTACTATCAATTCAACAGCGATGCGCAAGGGATGGCACTGTTTAACATTCGGACTCACCAGTCTGATGAAGATTTCATGATTAACTCGGTTAACTTGACGGATACTGACCTGGAGTTGACGGGTTACAACAAGATTAATGGAATCAGGATTAAGAACCAACGGATTATTTTGAGAAACCAAACCAATAACGGCAAATTGGAATATCCGGTTTCTAAAAAGATGTTCCAAGGGATGTTCACCGTCTCGATTCCGCTCACAGATATTCCTCAGAATTCAGTGGGCGAATTGTATATCAAATACAATCTTGAGGGCAACGAGATTACTCAAAGATTGATCATTTCGAAATCACTGAGTGGCCAGTCCACCATTGCCCAATTACCTGGTAACCGGATGATCACCTTAGAGAAACGGTTTGATAACGGTATTTTGGTTAAAGAATTTCTTGGTGCATCCTTGCTGCAAAAGATTAGCGCTGCCGGTGGCAAGGCCCATGGTATCATCGATGTCATCCGAATGGTTCAAGATAAATTAAATCTTGCCCGAATGCGGTTCTTATTTAGATCAGGCCATTCGCCATACGAAAATACGACAATTATTTTTGAAAGTTTTGGCGGCCGGCAAGTGGGTGACAGTCCGTATGCAATCTATAAAGTGTTTAAGACACTTTATCCCGGGATAAATATGATCTGGTCGATTGACCGCTCACAGAAATCATTCTGTAAACAAAACGGAATTGCTTACGTGGTTCGCCGGACTAACAAGTGGGTACGAATACTTGAAAAGTCTCAATTCTGGATCAGTAATGCCCGGTTCCCAACTTGGGTCAAGAAGCCAAACTATGTCACTTATATTCAAACTTGGCACGGGACACCATTGAAGAAGTTGGGGCTGGATATCGAAAATGTTTCGATGCCAGGAACAACAACCGCGAAATATCATAAGAATTTTGTCAGGGAAGCTAATCGTTGGGATGCTTTAGTATCACCTAACGATTACTCGACTCAAATTTTCCGGTCGGCCTTTGGTTTTAACAACCAAATTTTGAAGATTGGGTATCCTCGAAACGATGAATTAATTAATACAAATCCCGATGAGATTGTCGCAATCAAAGAACAACTTGGAATCCCGCTGGACAAAAAGGTTGTGATGTATGCGCCAACTTATCGAGACAATCAATTTGCTGAGAAGGGCAAGTATACATTTGAACTCCCATTTGATTTGGACGATTTCCGTAAATCATTTGGGGATGATACGGTCTTGATTTTGAGAATGCACTATTTGATTTCGAACGCTTTAGACATTTCGAATTATTCTGATTTTGTGTATGACTTCTCAAATTATCCAAACATCAGTGACTTGTATTTGGTATCAGACCTATTAATTACTGATTACTCTTCGGTGTTCTTCGATTATGCCTATTTGAAGCGGCCAATCCTATTCTATCCATACGATTACCACTTGTATAAGGAGGAACTTCGCGGATTTTACCTCAACTACGAAAAGGATTTACCCGGTAAGATTGCTGGAAATTCAAAAGAATTGTTAGCAGAAATTAATCATGCTTTGGCGCATCCAGATATGAGTGCCAACCAAAAATTCATGAACTTCTATAATCGTTTCTGTGCAATTAACGATGGTTTAAGTTCACTGAAAGTGGTTAATTATGTGATGCACCAAATCGAAAGTGTCTAGACGGGTGTGTTGAGTAGACAAGACGGGCTTGAACGAGCTATTAAGCAGCAATTGAGCGTTATTTAATTAGAAGGGTACGCCAGTGTGATTGCCGCCAAGGGAACTCTTTATGTCGGCGACGCGCAATAAACGGTTGATCCTTGCTATTTAATCGAAAACAGACTGGGATAATCGTTGCTTTGATCCCAGAATTGAACGAAATGGATCAATTATTCCTGGTGGGATAGTTGGTCCTTTTTGTTAAATGACCAGAATCAATCATTTTGGCCGCTTTTCTACTAATAACAGAGACGATCCACGCGAATGATTACTGATCGGAAATTGACATATGGTCTAGCCTCTTTCGCATGGATTCTAAGAACAAGTTGCTTTTTGTGACAATTTCAGTCTCAAAAGTATCCAACTATTCACTGTTCAACACTTATGCTGGCAAAATCATAACCACAACTAGGAGCGTGGTCGAAAACGTGTTAAAATTAATGAGTTATTGACTCGTCTGAAAGGAAGTTAACATGAATACCCAACAATTAAAAAAGGAAGACAGCACCCGGCGCACATTTGCGATCATTTCTCACCCCGATGCCGGAAAAACGACTATCACTGAACAATTGCTTTTGTTTGGTGGAGTTGTTCGTACTGCAGGTACCGTTAAGGGCCGAAAGAGCGGCAACTTTGCTAAATCCGACTGGATGGAAATTGAGCAGAAGCGTGGAATTTCCGTTACCAGTTCTGTGATGCAGTTTGATTATGCCGGCAAACGGATTAATATTTTGGATACCCCTGGGCATGAGGATTTCTCCGAGGATACTTATCGGACTTTGATGGCCGTTGATTCAGCCGTAATGGTGATTGATTCGGCTAAAGGAATTGAGCCGCAAACTAAAAAATTGTTCCAAATTTGTAAGATGCGGGGAATCCCCATTTTCACATTTATGAACAAGCTTGACCGGGATGGCCGTGAACCCATGGATTTGATTGATGAATTGGAAAATGTTTTAGGCATTGACGCTTACCCGATGAATTGGCCGATCGGAATGGGAAAGACCCTCGATGGGATTTATGATCGTTATAATCATCAAGTTGAGCTATATAATCATGATCATGATAAGGACAGCACAATTGTCAAATTGGATGATCACAACAATCCGATCAATGATCCAGAACTGGCTGAAAATGATCAATTTCAAGAAACTAAAGATAATATTGACTTACTGGATACGGCCGGTAATAAATTTGACGAAGCTAAAATTGCCACGGGAGATTTAACACCGGTATTCTTCGGTTCAGCCTTGGTAAACTTTGGGGTTAAGACGTTCTTTGACGCTTATTTGAAATATGCGCCAGCTCCAAGTGCCCATAAGACCGAGGAAGGCGATGTGGTTTCCCCAGATGCTGATCGTTTCTCTGGATTTGTTTTCAAGATTCAGGCTAATATGAACCCTAATCACCGGGATCGAATCGCTTTTGTCAGAGTTTGTTCCGGTGAATTCGAAAAGGGGATGGATGTGAACCTCTATCGGACCAAGAAGAAGTTGCGGCTGTCAAACGTGACTGAGTTTATGGCAAATACGCGTGAAAATGTTAAGACGGCTGTTGCCGGTGATATTATCGGTCTTTATGATACCGGAAACTTTCAAATTGGTGACACGATTTATACGGGTAAATCGCCGATCGAATTCGAAAAGCTCCCACAATTTACACCGGAGCTGTTCGTGCGGGTTTCTGCAAAAAATGTCATGAAGCAAAAATCATTTCATAAAGGAATTGATCAACTCGTCCAAGAAGGGGCTGTTCAGATCTATACTTCTTATACGACCAATGATTACATTCTGGGAGCCGTTGGTCAGCTGCAATTTGAAGTGTTCCAGTTCAGAATGAAAAATGAATATAACTCTGAAGTTAATATGGAATCCCTTGGTCATAAGATTGCCAGGTGGATTGATCCAGACCAACTTGATGAAAGAATGTCATCCTCGCGAAATCTATTGGTGAAAGATCGGGCTGGCAATCCATTATTCTTGTTTGAGAATGAATTTGCCTTGCGATGGTTCAAAGATAAGTATCCAGATGTAAAATTAACTTCTAAACTATAATTTTTGGAAAGAAGAGATTCACACATGGCTACAAAACATTTATCAGCTTGTACCACAATTTTGGTAGGTAAGAAGGCCTCGATCGACGGGTCGACAATGGTTGCTAGAAATGATGACACATTTTTGCCACTGACACCCCAACGTTTCTACGTTGAACCGGCCGTTTCTAATCGTGACGAAGTTTGGGTATCTAACCAAAATGGGTTTAAAGCCCCACTACCCAAAAATGGCTACCGGTATTCATTGACCCCCAATGCAGACGTTGCTAAAGAAGGCGTTTACGCTGAAAGTGGATTTAACGAAAAAAATGTTGCAATGAGTGCGACCGAAAGTGTTTATGGTAACGAACGGGCCCTCGCCTATGATCCGTTGGTCAAAAATGGCTTGGCAGAAGACTCTCTTCAGTCAATGGTTTTGCCATACATTGACTCAGCTCGAGATGGCGTCAAATATCTTGGCAATTTGATTAAAAAGTATGGGTCACCAGAAGGCAACGGTGTGATTTTTAGTGATCATAACGAAGTTTGGTATATGGAAATTGTAACGGGACATCATTGGGTTGCTCAACGAATTCCAGATGATGCTTATGCAGTAGCAGCTAACCAAGTTGCGATTCAACAAGTTGATTTTAATGATTCTGATAATTTTATGTCTTCTGACGGGATTCAAGAGTTTGTTGAAAAATATCATTTAAATAATCACAAAACAGGTTTTGATTTCCGGCGGATTTTTGGAACGGATAACGAAAAAGATCGTCACTATAACACGCCTCGGGTTTGGTATGGTCAGCACTATTTCAACCCTGAAATTGAGCAAGATCCAACTTCATCTGACTTACCTTTTATTTGTCATACAGATAAGAAGATCACGGTTGAGGATATTGAATTTGTCTTGGGGTCTCATTTCAATGAAACTAAGTATGATCCTTTAGCACCAGGCAACGAAGACACGAAGACGCTGTTCCGACCAATTGCGATGAATCGGACGCAAAACTCCCATGTTTTGCAGATTCGTAATGACGTGACGGGCGGCTGTTCTGCAATTATGTGGCTCTGCTTTGGGGTACCCGCATTTTCACCATACGTGCCATTCTTTGCTAATGCTAATGATACGGACGAAAGCTATGCCAACACACCATTGCACTGTGATGATGAAAGTGCGTACTGGATGTATCGAAAGTTGTCAATGTTAGTTGAAACCCACTATTCAGAGTTTGCTCAAGATGATGTTGATTTCTTGACGGATTCCAAGGAAAAGCTTCGTCGCCATGTTCAAGATACGATTGATGAAGCAAAGGGCTTGAAGGGATCTGAATTGACGAATTATTTGACAGAGCAGAATCATCAAGTTGTTAAAATGATGAGAATTGCCACGGAGCATTTTAATCATCAGCTGATTGAAAAGGGATTAAACCTTTCGAAGTTAACCTTTGAGTATGATAAGAACCTGTAGTCTGAAAAAATAGCAGCCTACGTTCACCTTCAAAGAGTGGCTGCTTGCAGTTTGGCCTTTGAAGGCATCATCGTGCTAGCAGCCTAGCAATTTAATGCAATGAAATAAGGGCCCCCGACCAAAATCCAGTGTGGATTGATGGTCAGGGGCCCTTTGTGGTGGACAATTTTTTGAGACATTTGCTAAAGTATTTTCAATTACTTGGATCAAAACGGCTATTTGTTACGCTCACAATTTCATTCATCAACAGCCACATAATTTCTAGGGATCACCGAATGATCGGCTAATTCATACCAAATTAAATCCTGATCGTCCACAATTGTTGCGACAATCGAGACTCTGCTGCCATCAAGTAATTCATTAGTTTGAGTTCCATAAGGTTGGTCAAACACCGCAACCGAACGCCCTGGGACAAAACTAATGGTTCCAAACAACCGAACTGGATTGCGGGATGTTTCAGTAATTGGTCCAGCAACTTCTTGAACTGGTGGGTCACTTGGTTCAAGCAGATGATTCTTAATCCATTCAAAGCCGCCAATATTTAACCAGCTGGTACCGTTCGAAGTAATGACGCTACCAAAGACTTTTAAAACCAGGTTCTTTGGCAACCCAGTTCGCAGGATGTGACCATTGGGCTCATCAAACACATCATGGTGGCGCGTTAACTTGACGTAATACTCAACTTGTTGAACCGTTTTCCAGTCGGCCCGCCGATAGGCAAAAATGACTTTTTGAATGTCAGTGTTGAAATGGCCCAAAGTATTGCCTGTACTGGTGATCAATCGATAATTAGCTACATTTGGGCAATCAATTCGATACTTCTTCCCCAATTTGTCACTCAAAATATTGACAGATTGAAGAATGTTGCCAGTATCCGTATCCACAGAATAGATGAGGACCGGCTGACCTTGGCGCAACTCGTAATGAACGGTGATTTCTTGGTCATCATCTTCAAAATAACTTGTGAAGTTATCAATGGCAGTGATGAAATAGTCCGCAAACGTTGGAAACCGAAAATGCAGACGATCACCGCTAAAGCCATTTAAAATGTCTGCCGGGCGAATTTCGTGTTGATTTTCATCCAAATAAAAAATGGAAATTTGTGATTGTTGCCGGCTTTCGTAACTGAAGTCGGTTTTGGCTGGCGCTTGATCAACTGGTTGCGGTTCTTTAACCTGATGATCAGCAGGGGCTGGTTGCACTTCTTTATTTTGGCGGCTATCGGCGGACTGAATTGAGTCAGATCCAGGATCTACGTTAACCGTTTCCCGTTTGTGTCGCCGGTAATGATTGCGACGATTAATGCGATTTTGCCGCGCTTGGGGACGAATGGGGGGAGAACTATTCAATTTTCGTCTAAGCCAATCAATCAGCGTCATTTCGTATCTCCTAAAAGGTTCTATATAAAATTATATCATAATCTAAGGGACTGCGAAATCAAGCGCTTCATAATTGGTGAACAATTCTTTATGGCAAATTCTATGTACTAAAAAAGTGGTCCGAACAATTTGCTCGAATCACTTTTTTGATCAATTATTGATCACTTTTAGTTGAACCATTTGATTTAGTGGCAGGCTTTGCTTCACTGTCAGTCTTAATGACGATGTTTCCTTTACGATCAACATCGGCAGTTAAGCGAGCGGCACCTTCATGATCAAGATAGTAATCAGCGACTTTATCTTCAACCTGCTCTTGGATCACTCGACGAAGTGGTCGGGCACCCATTGCCGGATTGAATCCTAATTCAACCAACTTAGCCTTGGCTTTATCAGTCACATTAATGAACAATCCTTGTTGGGCAAGCATGTTGTTAACATCATCGATCATCAGCGAAACAATCTTCTGGAGATTTTCCTTTGAGAGTAGGCTGAATTCAACAACATCATCGAAACGGTTTAATAGTTCTGGTTTGAAGTAGTTGGTCAACTTGTCAATGATTGAGTGGGTCTTGCCGGTAGCGGCAGCACCAAAACCAACGTTGGCTTCTGAATCACCTTGGCCGGCGTTACTCGTCATGATAATGATGGTATCCTTAAATGAAACCGTCCGTCCTTGGCTATCCGTCAAACGACCATCGTCAAGGATCTGAAGGAACATGTGAAGAACATCAGGATGGGCTTTTTCAACTTCATCCAACAAAATCAGACTGTATGGGTGACGACGAACTTGTTCAGTTAACTGACCAGCTTCTTCGTACCCAACGTAGCCAGGAGGTGAACCAATCAACTTAGCCACTGAGTGCGGCTCCATGTACTCAGACATGTCAAACCGGATCATGGAATCCTTTGAACCAAATAGTTCATAGGCGAGTTGTTTAGCTAATTCAGTTTTCCCAACGCCGGTAGGGCCGACAAATAGGAATGAACCGATTGGCCGGCCGGTTCCATTGAAACCAACCCGGTTACGACGAATAGCCCGAGCAACCTTTTCAACAGCTTCGTTTTGACCAACGACGTGCTTTTCAAGGTTAGGAGCTAAGTTGCGAAGTTGTTGCTGTTCCTTGGCTTGTAATTCACCAACTGGAATTTCAGTCTTCTCTTCGACAATCTTTTCCATGTCTTCTGCAGTTACTTGCGGGGTATCTGCGGAATTAACGCTGCCGTTTTCCTTGGTCTTTTCAAGCTTACTTACTTGATCACGATAGTAAGCGGCTTTTTCATAATCTTCACTCTTCAAAGCAGCTTGTTTCTGCTTCTCGGCATTTTGAATCTTTTCGTCAACCGTGTGAGGATCAACCGCATTAATGGTCAAATTCTTTCGAGAGCCGGCTTCATCGAGTAAATCGATGGCCTTATCAGGTAAGAATCGATCTTGAATGTAACGGTCGGACAACTTAACTGCTGCCTTAATCGCATCATCCGTGTACTTAACGTGGTGGTAATCTTCATAACGTTTCTGGATACCCTTCAAAATCTTGATCGATTCCTCTGGTGAAGGTTCTTCAACTGTCACTGGTTGAAGTCGACGAGCCAAAGCTGAATCTTTTTCGATATCACGATATTCTTTTAACGTTGTGGCACCGATTAACTGGAATTCGCCACGGGCAAGTGCGGGCTTTAAGACGTTACCAGCGTCCATGCCACCCTCGGCATTTCCGGCACCAACAATTTCATGGATTTCATCGATGAATAGGATGATGTCTGGATTGTCTTGAACTTCCTTGATTAATTGCTGCATTCTCTGTTCAAATTGGCCCCGGATCCCGGTTCCTTGAACAAGTGAAACGACGTCAAGGCGAATAATTTGTTTGTTTTGCAGCTTTGAAGGCACGTTGCCAGAAACAATTTCCTGGGCTAATCCTTCAACAACAGCTGTTTTACCAACTCCAGCTTCTCCAATGAGAACTGGATTATTCTTGGTTCGACGGTTTAAGATTTCGACGACTCGACGGATTTCATTATCACGACCGATAACTGGATCAACTTTCCCATCTCTGGCAAGTTGGGTTAAATTGATACCATATTGGCCGAGAAGTGAGTTGCCATTTTGTTGAAAACCTCTTGGACCGCCACCGTTATTTGGTCCCATTGGTTGGGTAGGCGGAATTTCTTGTTGGGAGTTTGGATTAACATTTCCGTTTTGCATTGCGCGGAAAATGTCGTCTAAGCCACCAAATCCAAATGGATCTTGAGCCATATTTTGAGCACCTCCTGTGTTACGTTGTTTGTTCGATAGGAGTTGATAGCAATTTTGGCAAAGGTTAATTGTTTGCTTTTGACCATTCACACTCGCATAAAGATGAATGGTTGCTGGATTCTTATGGCAATTTTGGCATAGCATTAATTGCTTTCCTCCTTTAATATAGAAAATAAAAGGACAACGAAGGATGAAGTTACTGACCAACTTTGACCTTTGAAATTATTATACAACAACATATGATGTAATCAAGTAATTGGACTGAACAGATCATTTAAGGAGATGATTAACCATTGGCAGAAGACGTAAATTATGAGGAACAACTGAAGAAGCTAGAATCCGGAGAGCTTGATAGGATTGAAGTGCACCCAGACCACTTCATGGATTTCCAGGTGGCCTACATGAATTTTGACAAGCGCAAGCGGGTGATTGGGACCGCAAATCAAGGTGGTGTGGTGACATATGTTTTTGAACGCGACGAAGATGACAAAAAAACGCAATAAATGCTGTAAGCGGTTGAGGTTAAGCTTGTATTTTGGTTGATATATTGCTATTCTAAGATGAGTAAGGAATAATTTTAACTTTAAAATTATTTTTCGGAGTTTATAAAACTGATCAGAGGAGAATGATTTATAATGGAAAAACGTGAATATAACATTGTGGCAGAAACAGGAATTCATGCTCGCCCAGCTACTTTATTAGTCCAGACGGCAAGCAAGTTTAACTCAGATATTACCCTTGAATATCAAGAAAAGTCCGTTAACTTGAAATCAATCATGGGTGTGATGTCATTGGGTGTTGGCCAAAGTGCATCAGTAACAATTACTGCTGACGGCGACGACGAAAAGCAGGCAATTGCTGCAATCAGTGAAACAATGAAGTCTGAAGGACTCACTGACTAATTCATGTTCATTGTGATGAATACTAGACTTATAAATAACTTAAAAAACAAGTTGCTAACGGCTATAAACGGTTGATTAGCAGCTTGTTTTTTTAGTTTGACTCGTTTGCAATACTAGAACTAAACCAATATAATTATAACGATTGTTACACTACAGTGCCGTCTGCAATGGGTGAAGCGGTCACTTTGGCACAGTGTGCAGATCTGGGCGCACATTTTAACGACACGGTCCAGATACTACCGTTAGTGGTGTTGCTGCTGCCTTCGAAATACTAAATTGTACCACCAGAAAGGGGAATTAGTCGTGAACATTGGAATTTTTACTGATACCTATTTCCCACAAGTCAGTGGGGTCGCCACCTCGATTCGAACGCTTAAGAACGAGTTGGAACGGCAAGGAAACCAGGTTTACATTTTTACGACGACTGATCCTCACGTTGATAAAGATACATATGAACGAAACATATTCAGATTTTCCAGTATTCCATTCATTTCCTTTACAGATCGGCGGATCGCAGTTCGGGGGCTTTTTCAAGCTTATGAAATTGCTAAAGAGCTGAATTTAGATATCGTCCATACCCAAACGGAATTTTCAATGGGTGTGATTGGAAAATTTGTAGCCAAGAATTTGAATATTCCCTGTGTTCATACTTATCACACAATGTATGAAGATTATTTGCATTACGTTGCCAATGGTAAGCTGCTCAAACCTGTCCATGTTAAGGAAGGTACTTTGGCATTCTGCTATCACTTATCTGGCGTAATTGCCCCAAGTGATCGCGTGCTCGACAAATTAACGGACTATGGGGTTAAAAGTCAGATGCGGATCATCCCAACCGGAATCGATATTGGCATGTATGCCAAAGAACTTCATACCGATATTCGAACCAAGTATCACATTTCAAGGGATACGCCGTTGATGTTATCTATCAGCCGGTTAGCTTATGAAAAGAATTTAGCCCAAGTCATTGACTGGGTGCCGGATATTCTTACTAAGGTTCCCGATGCAAAATTAATGATTGTCGGCGATGGTCCGGCCAAACAAGATTTGATGGATCAGGCTGATAAGCTCGGGTTAGCTGATCACGTGATCTTTACTGGCGAAATCAGTAATGACCACGTGAACGCATTTTATCGGGCTGCGGATGTGTTTGTTTCTGCCTCTGAATCTGAATCTCAAGGACTGACCTATATTGAAGCGATGGCTGCTGGGTTGCCCGTTGTCGTGACAACAAGCGACTACACGGATGCGCTGTTAAACAACCGGACGTTGGGGCAAACCTATCACGATGCTTCAGGATATGTGGATGCGGTTGTTAACTATCTCACGGAACCTGTCCAAAATAACACAGGGAAAGCCAAAGGAATTTTACAGAAAAAGCTCAAGACGATTTCTGCTGAAACATTTGCCGATCGGGTTGTCGATTTTTATCATAACGTGACGGTTGAACAGGAGTTGCCAAAAGATCCAACGATTAATATCGAATAATTACTGTTTCTGAAGGAGTTTCTATGCTTAAGATCAACATGTTCTCGACTGCCGACAAGGTTAAGGGCCAAGGTGTGGGTAGTGCTTATGATGAATTAATTGCGATGTTAAAGCAGCGCTTTCCAAAGGACTTTCAGATTACAATTAATAGTTATGCCAAAGCGGATATCAGTCACTATCACACGATTAATCCCAGTTTTTACCTTTCTACCTTCTCCAAGAAGCGGGGCCGAAAAATTGGCTACGTTCATTTCATTCCAGAGACTTTGGAAGGTAGTTTAAAAATTCCTCAACCGTTTAAGGGAGTCTTTTACAAATACGTGATTGCGTTTTACAAACGGATGGATCATATTGTTGTCGTGAATCCATCGTTTATTCCCAAGTTGGAGAAGTATGGCATTCCAAGTGACAACATTACGTATATTCCAAATTTTGTGAGTCCAACTGAGTTCTATCCTGCTGACAATCAGCGTAAACGCGAATTGAGAGCGACTCATGGGTACAAGCAAGATCGGTTTACAGTGTTAGGCAGTGGTCAAATTCAAACTCGAAAAGGCGTTTTGGACTTTGTTGAACTTGCCAAACGCAATCCAAGTGTCCAATTTATCTGGACGGGTGGCTTTTCGTTTGGCAAGATCACTGAAGGGTACGCGGAACTCGAGAAAATTGTGAAGGACCCGCCCAGCAATTTAGCTTTTCCGGGGATCATCGATCGTCAAAAGATGGTTGATTATTATAACCTGGCCGATTTATTTATCTTACCATCATACAATGAGCTATTTCCAATGTCTGTCTTAGAGGCATTTGCGACCAATACACCAGTCATGTTGCGTGACCTGGACTTGTATAAGTCGATCATTGACGGCTATTATTTGCCCGCAAAAGATGTCAATGAGATGAATGACCAACTAGTAGGGCTTATCACCGATGACGCCAAGCTGAATGAATTGAAGCAAGTAACGAAAACGGCTAGTGAGCGATACTCAGAATCTCACTTGGCAAAAGTTTGGTATGATTTTTACAGGAAACAAGCTGAGGAAGGGTAACAATGTCACGAAATAATAAAATCACCCTATTTGTAATGGTGATCATTGGTGCTGCCATTCTTGCGTACTCGATGAAGGACATCAAGTTAAGTGTATTGATTCATGATTTTTTCACCCTTGATCCGTGGTGGTTGCTGGTGGCATTTCTATGTATTTGTGCCTATCTAGTGATTGAAGGTTTCGTCACCAAGGTGTTGGTTTCAAACCGCGTTGAGAATTTTACCCTCAAAGATGCGTTACGAGTGCCATTAGTCGAACAATTATTTAATGGAATTACGCCGTTTTCGTCTGGTGGCCAACCTGGGCAACTCATTGTGATGCTCCAAACCGGGATTGACGGCGGTCGTGCGAGTTCGGTTCTACTAATGAAATTCGTTGTTTATCAGGCGATGATTGTTATCAATTTTTTTATTAGTTTAATTATTGGGTTTCATTTTGTTGCCAGTAAGCTGCATTTTTTGGCATTGTTCGTGCTATTTGGTTTTTTGATCCATTTTTTTGTGATCGTTGGCCTCTTAATGATTATGTATTGGCCAAGATTCACTAAAAAAGTAACCAAAATCCTTTTTCATCCGGTAAAATGGTTTACAAAAGACGAAAAATATTATGCCATGCGGGTTACTCTCTATGAAAAAATCGACAACTTATATGAGGAAAGCATTCGGATTGGTCGTCAGCCAAAGCTGTTATTAAAGGTTGTCGTGCTCACTTTCTTCCAATTATTGTTCTATTACCTGATTCCATATTTCATTATGCTCTCACTTGGCTATTACAGTGCCAATATTTTCATGGTAACCAGTCTCCACATTATGATTGTCATGATTATTTCACTCTTTCCGATTCCTGGTGGGTCAGGTGGTGCTGAGTTTAGTTTCGAATCATTGTTTCATAGTTTTATTTCAAGCAATAGTAAGTTGGTACTTGCCATGATTCTCTGGCGTTTATTGACATACTACTTCGGAATGGCTGCTGGGGCATTTGCTTTATTAACCAAACCAGATAAAGTTGATGATTCTGATAAACCAGCTTGAATGGCTGTTTATCGGATATTTTTGGAGGAACAAAGATGATATCTGATAAAAAATATCGTTTTTCGAATATTTTGAATACTCGGTTGGGATTTTTCTTCCTGATCGTCATACTTTTTTGTATTAAAACGTATATTGTTTACCTAACCAAGTTCTCGCTTGGTGTTAAGGGTGGGATGCAGGAGTTCCTGCTGGCAGTGAATCCAATCCCAGCTGCCTTACTGACGTTTGGAATTGCTTTATACTTTAGTGGTCGACTTTCATACTGGCTGATGATGATTATCGATTTCTTGGAGACTATCTGGATCTTTGCTAACATTGTCTACTACCGGGAATTCTCCGACTTTTTGTCAATGGGAATCATTAAGGGAAGTGGGAACGTTCAGAACAATCTCGGAAAGAGCCTCGTCGAAATTGTTCGATTTAGTGACTTCTTTATTTTCCTGGATATTTTAATTCTGATTGGATTACTTGTTTTCCATGGGATTAAGACAGATGCCCAACCGTTCAAAAAGCGTTATGCCCTTTTGATTTCGTTCATTTCCCTATTGTTAATGGGGGGTGAGTACGGACTGGCCAATTCTGATCGGACCGGTCTATTAACTCGGACTTTTGATAATAACTATATTGTTAAATACTTAGGACTAAATGAATACGCAGCATTTAATGCGTACCAAACTCAAAAGGAATCGGCTACCCGGTCGCATGCAAAGGCGAGTGACATGGATAGTATTTTGAAATACTTAAAGCACACCAGAGCCAAACCCAATCCAGCGTATTTTGGTAAGGAAAAGGGGAAGAATGTCTTTATCATTCATTTGGAAAGTTTCCAACAATTTTTGATTAATTACAAAGTGGATGGTAAGGAAGTCACACCACACATTAACAAGTTTTTCCGTAACAAGAATACTGTCAGTTTTGATAATTTTTATCATCAAGTTGCCCAAGGGAAAACTTCAGATGCTGAAATGATGTTGGAGAACTCACTTTATGGCTTGCCGCAAGGTTCAGCAATGGTGACCTATGGCGCACAAAATACGTATCAGGCAGCTCCTGCGATCCTCGATCAGCGGGGTTATACGACTGCTGCCTTTCATGGTGATGTTCCCAGTTTTTGGAACCGGGATAGTACATACAAGTCCTGGGGCTATCAGTATTTCTTTAGTTCACAGTATTACAAGATCAAGCCTTCATACAGTGTTGGTTATGGCTTGAAAGATAAGATCTTCTTTAGAGATGCCGCTAACTATATTCAACAATTACCCCAACCGTTCTATGCAAAGCTGATTACGCTTACCAATCATTATCCGTATGAATTGGATAAGAAGAATACCGATTTTCCTGCAACGACAACGGGTGATAAGACGGTCGATCCATACGTTCAGACCGCCCATTACCTTGACCAGGCATTTGCAGAATTTTTGAATTATCTTCGTAAGACTGGCTTGATGAAAAATAGTGTCATTGTGGTTTATGGTGACCATTATGGGATTTCCAATAATCATCGGCCGGCGATTGCCCAGCTCCTACACAAGAAATCGATTAATAATTATGATCTTGCTCAGTTCCAGAAGGTACCCTTTATGATCCATGCAGATGGCCTAAAAGGGAAAGTTGATCATAGTTATGGTGGTGAAATCGATGTGCTGCCTACTTTGCTACATCTACTGGGTGATAAGAATAACAATACGATTCAATTCGGTACTGACTTGTTATCCAAGCAGCATGATCAGCGGGTTGCCTTTAGAAACGGAGATTTTGTTACTCCTGAGTATACAAAGGTTGGTAGCACGGTGTACCTGACTAAAACGGGTCAGGCAATCACCCCCAATGCCAAGCAAAAGAAGGAAATTGCCAGCATCCAAAACCACGTAACAACCGAATTATCGCTTTCAGATCGAGTGATTTATGGTGATTTGCTACGCTTCTATACACCAAAGGGATTCAAGAAAGTGAACCGTAAGGACTTTACCTATCAATACACTAAAGGGATTGATAATTTAAAGAAGGCCCAAGAAAAACATCTAACAAGTATTGAAGCCAAGAATGGCGGTAAGTCGACCATGAGTTTATATAAGACGGATGCGCCAGAATTAAAATAAGGTGATGGCTCTGAAAGACCAATTTATATTGGCTCTTCGTCAACTGTTGTTGGTGAAACTAAATTCGAGTTCTAATCACTTTGTGATTAGGGCTCTTTTTGTTT
>NZ_JAUCAP010000047.1:0-19317 GCF_030361045.1 Lentilactobacillus sp. TOM.63 | reverse complement strand
CAAAAAGAGCCCTAATCACAAAGTGATTAGAACTCGAATTTAGTTTCACCAACAACAGTTGACGAAGAGCCTAAATAGAAAAGTGACCTAACCAGCCATTCCAATATTGATTAATTGGGTAAGGACTTCGATAAACTGATATTACAGCATCACAAAAAGTTAAGAAATAGATGGAGTAGCGTTTAGTTTGAAAGTATCAGCAGGGAAAATATCGTTTACGAAGGTTTAAATGGTAATGGTTACTTTTTATTATACATATCAATTATCAATCCGTCTAGTCAAAATGATTAAATATTCTCTCAGCCATCTACAAACTGAAATTTTCTCTTGACAGGGAAGGGAAGACGTTTCATACTTTTAAATCGTAATCATTACCATTTACTTAGTAAACGGAGGTGCTTAGGTGAAAATTAACTTTTCATTATTGTGTGCTGTTTTAATGGTCCCAATGATTTTCTTCGTACCAATACTTTACACACAAGCTTTTCCAAAACAGCAAACAGAAAAACACTTAGTGGAAATGATTCTCGCATTATTAATTGGAATTTTATGTTGGCTATTTTTTGGCTACTTTGAATCATTTCAGGTAGGCACTCAAAATACATTACCAGTCATTAGCCGATCGTTCGGCCCAACAATGTTTGTTCAATTAGATTTTTTCTTATACGCCTTGGTTATGTTCACAGGTACGGCCATTGCTAAGCATTCCTGAAAATTTTTTGTTTCATTTGTGCCCTTATGGACGTTATTGGTATATGCACCAGTCGCAAATTTGATTTGGTCGCCAACTGGTTATCTGGCTCAACTCGGTGCGCTTGATTTTTCAGGTGGTTTGGTTGTACATCTCACTGCTGGCCTAACCAGTCTGGTCTTGGCACTTTTTATTAAGCGGCCTCAAAATCCACAGGGCTCTGATAATGCATTATTTAAGTATGTTGCCATTCTATTTGTTATCACTGGCTGGTTTGGCTTTAATTTGGCACCGGCAGGTAGTTGGCAAAATTACGGCAGCTTGATTGTAACCAATACGTTGATCGCAATCATCGCCGCTAGCCTAGGTCGGATTATCCCGTTAACTGATCAAAATAAGCCAGTAACTCTCGACGACCTTGTTAATGGTATCCTTACTGGTCTCGTAACCAGCACGGCGGCTGTCGGCTATGTTTCACCGCTTTCAATCGGCATCATTACATTTGTCAGCGGCATTATTTGTCATTTGGCAACCCATTTCACAAACCAGACAGACCGGCTCTACGACGCTGTTGATTCATTTACCATTAATGGCATCGGTGGCTTAATCGGCACCTTTGGTCTCATACTGATGGCAAACACCAAAATCAACCACGGTGGCGCTACTGGGCTAATCTTTGGCAATATTCGCTTTGCCAGTGTTGAACTATTAGCAATTCTCGTCATTTCGGGAATCACAATAATTGGGGCTGTAATCAGCTTGTTAGCAACTCATCTCGTTACCCTAAGAAAGGATTGAAAAATATGTCTGCACAAGTTTCAGTTGCAATCATTGGTGCCGGGGCCGCAGGAATTGGCTTTGCGGCCACTCTCAAGTCTTATGGCTTTCGAGATTTTGTTGTTTTAGAGAAGGGTGAAGTTGGCGACACTTTTACCAAATGGAACCCAGAAACTCACTTAATTTCACCATCTTTCACAACTAATGGTTTTGGCTTCCCAGATTTAAACGCAGTTGTTCCTGATACTTCGCCAGCCTATAGCGAAGGTAATGAACACTTATCCGGAATTCAATACGCTCATTATCTTAAAGAACTCGCCAGAAAACTCGAATTATCAGTTAGAACCCATACTGAAGTTAAACTCATTCGGCTGTTACCAGACGAATCCTATGAGTTAAAGTTGTCAGACGACACGATCTTAACAGCTCAGTATGTCTTCATCGCAATTGGCGACTACGCTTATCCGTACACGCCTAACATTCCTGGTGCCGCCCATGGAATCCACTACGCCAACTTAAAGAATTACGATGAGTTGCCTGTAAATGGGCCTCAACTAATTATCGGTGGCAATGAAGCCGCCTTTGATGTCGCCATTCACCTAGCCAAACGGAACATTCACAGTTACCTTTTCGCTAGTGACAGCAGTGCCACTTCGACAAATCCTGATCCCAGTAAACGTTTATCCACTTACACTTCTGCCGGCTATCAAAAATATCGATCTTTTATCCAGCTCAATGAGGACAAGACAGTCTTGGCAATCAATAAAATTGATGATGAGTATCGACTACTTTTTAGAGATGGTACGCTTACCAAAACCAATAAGCGCCCCATTTTCGCAACGGGATTTGCTTGTTATCAAAGTCCACTAATTGCCAATCTATTCATCAATTATAATGATCGACCACTCTTAACAAAAAGTGACGAATCTACCATTTCGCCAAACGTCTTTCTACTTGGCCCCCAAGTTCAACATGGGAATGTCTTATTGTGCTATATTTACAAATACCGGCAGCGGTTTGCGCCCCTTGCGGAAACGGTATTACAACGAATCGGTATTGATATCAACCCGAAAATTTCTGATAAGTATCTACAAAATGGCATGTATCTGAAAGATTACTCTGCTTGTGAAGTTAATTGTTAATCGTGAACTAGTAAATTCAGGGATTGGGACGAAAGGCGATTTGATCCCAGAATTCAATTTAAAAAAAGGAATGCATCCTGGTTTGGAATGCATTCCTTTTTTGCTTAAATTCTGAGATCAGCCGTTTGTCGCAAGTCTTATCAATATAACAGTAAAAAGCCAAGTTGCATTCATAAATACCCCGCAGACTAATGTCACAGTTTCCTGAATTGTTAATTACAGTTCAAATATAACAGATCCAAAAGCAGAAGTTAACCCAAACCATACCCATAGTTTACATTGTGGGCACACGAAAATTCTTCACCATGATCACATTGACTTTGTTGAAGCAAATGGCCATCTCCATCATAAACACGAAGATCATTGGGACGAATGTAAGATTGAAGTTTCCGTACAAAATCCTGATGGCGAACATCCGATGGAAGGCGAAATTCACAACGAATTTTGCGGTCACCAACAGGTCCCTCATGGCGACCACATAGATTACCTGGTAAATGGTCGTCTTCAACATGTTCACGGTGATCACGTTGACGATCACGGCCCAGTAGATATTGTTAGCTAATTAATAATCAATTTAAATCTTCCAACTTAATTTATGTAAGTAAAAAACCACCTGACACCCCTTTCCGGGTAATTCAGGTGGTTTTAGATTGCTCTTAACATAATGATAGCCTAGTTTGAGGCCATAACAACTTTAACAATATTATGGATACTTATTTATTTTGATTTTGTTCCTTCGTCTTCAATTTCTTCCAAGCTGCGACCCTTGGTTTCAGGGACACAAGCCTTGATAAACCAAACACCCAATAGGCAGATGACACCAAAGATTGCAAATACGGCGTCTTGAGGCATTGTTGCTGTCATAATTGGGAAGAGCAGACCAACCGCAAACGATCCGATCCAGTTTGCTGATGAAGCGGCACCTGAAGCCCGACCTCTAATGGCGAGTGGGAAGACTTCACCGATGATTACCCAAGTTAATGGTGCCCAAGTGAATGAGTAGGCTGCCACATATAGGCTCAAGAATGCCACAATCACCATTGGACTGGCACTTGGCATCAAGACTTTGATAACTGTTGGGAGAATAAATGAGAGTCCCATTACTGTCCCACCCAGGATAAGGAGCGTCTTTCGTTTAAATTTATCAGCGATTGCCAAGAATACTAATGAACCGATGACCAACAGAATTCCTTGAATAATTGGCCACATCAACGCAGAACTTGCGGCACTACCGGTTGCCTTTTCAACGATCAAAGGGATGTAGTAGAAAATTGCATTTGCGCCTTGGAACTGCTGGAATGCAGCCACTCCAATCCCGGCAATTGCTAAGTAACGATATTTACCGCTAAAGACTGTTCTCCATGAAGTTGCTTTTGAAACGTTCTTTTCTTCAGCAGCAGTTTGTTGAATTTGAGCTAATTCAGTATCAATTTCTTTGTCATTATCGTGAATGTAACTAAGCACTGTGCGAGCATCGTCCACCCGATGGCTTTTAACCAAGAAACGTGGTGATTCAGGTAAGAAAGAAACCCCTGCGAACAGGATCAATGCTGGTACTGCAGCCAAGCCGAGCATCAAGCGCCAGGCAAAGTTTTCAGGCAGATCCTTCAATAAGAAATCCATGACGTATGAGAGCAGCATTCCGGAAACAATCATTGTCTGGTTAATGCCAGTCAAGCGACCCCGCATCTTAGCAGGGGCCATTTCAGACATATAGGCCGGTACCAGTGCCGAAGAAGCCCCAACAGCTAATCCCAAGAAAACCCGGACAGCAATTAAATAATATTGGCCATCATTGGGGGACATTGCGGAGAGAACGGAGCCAAGCATGAAGATGACAGCAGAAAGTAAAATCATCTTTTTTCTTCCCAGCTTATCAGATAACTGACCAGCGATTGCTCCACCAAAAATGGCCCCCAGCATCACTGCAGAAGTGATCCAACCGACAACGGTGGCATTATTTTGAAGGCCCCAGTCCGTTTGCAGAAACGGTAAGGCACCCGTCATAACTCCAATATCATAACCAAACAGGATTCCACCAAAGGAACCAAAGAAATAAATAAAGCTGCTTGAGATTTTCTTTTCTTTTGTAACAACCTTTTCCATATTCATTCTCCTTAACCTAAAAAGTCTCTTTAGTCGATTTTGCTTCCCGTTTCGAAAGGGTTGAAAGGGGTTGCATAATAAATCGAACAAATTTTTATTATAAAACTTATGTCAGTATCAGTTCCACATCACCGGTATAACAACGCTTACATTAACAATTAACTGACGCACATAAAAATTATTGAAATCATGCAGCGCTTACAAGATGATATATTAAAGCATTTATACGTACAAATCAACTATAAACTCTATTTATCTTACGAATAAATTAAAAGTAAGCACAAAAAGGCCTCCACTTCGGCATTTGAAGTGAAGGTTATTTTTTACTAATATATAAATAAATTTTACCAAAAGCTAGTTTTCAGTAATTAAAATCGTGGATATCATAATCAAGCATTTATGATTATTCGGATGCCTGGATGCTTCCTTCAATATCATCTTTCTCAAAATCATGTTCCATGTAGGCCTTGTTATCAACCGGTAGATGTTGCTCCAGGGTATCGAATAGTTGATAAGAAACTTCACCTTTTACTAAACGAAAGTCAAGCACATGACCACCAAACTTTCGATCATCCGACATGAAGTGATGGTGAAAGCCACCCACTGCGGCCCCGTTGAACAACTGTGGCGAATAGTAGCTAATCAATGTGCCATCAATTTGATCGCGAGTAAAAATGCTCTGTTTTCTTGCGGTTTCAGCCAAGGTACTGTATGGCGGCTCAGACTTGACCACTGCCCGCGTTTTAATGTCTGCAAAGGTTCCTGTCACTTTAAGCGAAAAAAACGTGTTTTCAGCTCGACTCAATGTCAGCATCTGCTTGTTCAAATCGTCCTGTTCCACGTTTTCCAGCTCCGCCAATGGTGAGTAACGGGCAAAATGGGCATTGGCAAATGGCAGCTTAAATTTATCTGAAACTACCGTTACTTTTCCCCTTGAGTTCACCTGATAGGGCTTACCGTCAAGAATAATCAGCTCGCCATCCAGCCCTTCGCCAGTCCCAATTCCGGTATCGCCACGCTTGAGCAGCTGCCCCATTGTGATCGTCCCTTCGAGTAGGCCTGGCACCAATAACGCTAACGTTCCGTGTTGATACAAAGTAGTGTATTTTGACATTTGACAACTTCCTTAGTGTTCAATTTAAGATATCCTTCATTAAAGCGGATTTTAACTTAATGTTATCACTATAATCAACTGGAATGTCAACCACTACTGGTCCTTTTGTCTGAAATGCTTCATCAAGAACTTTACCTAGGTCATCTGGCCCGGTAACCTGCAGCCCTTTGGCACCAAAGCTTTCAGCGTATTTAGCGTAATCAACGGGTCCAAAATCAACGCCGGCATCCTTACCATACTTGGCAATTTCCTGGAACTTCACCATATCGTAGTAACCATCGGTCCAAATAATTTGCACAATATTGAGCTTCAATCGGACGGCCGTTTCCAATTCCTGGCCTGAGAACAAGAAGCCCCCATCACCGGAAACCGAAACCACTGGTTGTTCCGGACGAGTCAACGCTGCTGCAATTGCCCATGGCAGTGAAACTCCCAGGGTCTGCATCCCATTACTGAAGAGCAAATGACGGGGCCGATAGATCCGGAAATAACGGGCCATCCAAATATAGTGACTTCCTATATCAACCGTGACCGTGGTCTCATCATCGACTCGCTCCTGTAAAGCCCGAATAATAGCTAGTGGGTGGACTCGACCCGGAGTAACATTCTTTGGCACTTCCCGTTCTGATGAAAATTCTTCTCGTAAATCATCGAGGGTCTTGGTAACTTGAAAAGATAGGTCAAACTCTCCTGTAAAAGTATCAGTCAAGGCATCAATCGTGTTTTCGATGTTTGATTCAACGATTACGTCCGGTTGGTAATTAGTGGAGATTTCCGGCGCCACTGTATCAATGTTGACGATTTGCTTGTTATGCTCCAGGTTCCAGTTACGAGCTTCATATTCAACCGGATCGTAACCGATTGCCAGTACTAAGTCACTTCGTTTCAACAGGGTATCGCCAATTTGATTTCTAAACAAACCGACCCGCCCATAGAAACGGTCTTCAAGCTGCCTGGAAACCACGCCGGCTCCTTGATAGGTTTCGACAACCGGCAACGATACTTCTCGCAGAAGGGCGTGCAGTGCTTTGGTCACTTCAGGCGTAGAAGCCCGCATCCCGGCAAAAATCACCGGTAATTTGGCATTCTTCACCATCTCCGAAATCTGCTTAATCGTTTTGTCGGATGCCCGACCTTCGTCTCCACGCTTCAATGGGGCAATCTCCGGCCGGTCAGTTTCATCACTCAATACGTCCGCTGGCAGTGATAAAAAGGTTGCGCCGGCTTTAGGCGACACCGCCGTTGTATAAGCATTGGAAAAAGCTTCGGAAACATTATTGGCATCCTGAACTTCCACGCTGCTCTTGGCGGCATTCACCATTAATTCCTTACTGGGAATACTTTGATGAGTCATCCGGGCAAGGTCATCCCTTGGCACCTGACCACCCAACGCAATAACTGGATCCCCTTCAGCCGTGGCCGTCATCAGTCCGGTAACCAAATTCGAAACTCCTGGGCCGGATGTTGTCGCAACCACTCCTGGTTTGCCGGTTAATCTGCCAATCCCCGCCGCAATAAAGGCGGCATTTTGCTCATGACGAGTGACAATCAGCTTCGGGGTTCTTGGATCGTCGCTATACTTCAAGTCTTCAAACAGTTGATCAACTTTAGCACCAGGGATTCCAAACACATATTTGACGCCTTGGTTAATCATCGATTGAATTAGGGCCTGGGACCCACGTTTCTTTTCACTCATAAGGACACCTCTATTAATTTATTGTCTGTAATTTTAATATATCAATTAAGCACATACTACAACAATCAGGTTTGTTTTCACAATCTATTTAACAACTAGATTACTTAAAATAAGCAAAAATTACAACAAAAAGTACTCAACATTGTGAAATTCTGTTATGATTTATTAAATTTACAAACTCGGAAGTGATTCTGCTTGAAATATTCAACCTTATTATTCGATGTCGACGATACCTTACTCAATTTTCAATCATCTGAAAAGCACGCCCTGAAAAAATTATTCCAGAGCCTCCACAAGCCACTGACTCCTGAAATTTATCGGGATTACCATTCGCTGAACGCCCAGTTATGGCGTCGATACGAGCGCGGTGAAATCAGCCGTGAAACGTTGCTGGATGAACGTTTTAATTTATTCTTTCAACATTATGGGGAAAACGTCGATGGCACCCTTTACGGCCAAAAATATCGTTCCTTCCTATCTGAAGGTCACGATCAGATCCCGAATGCCACAAAGCTGCTAGCTGATTTAACCCACGATCACCACCTCTACGTTGTCACCAATGGCGTGGCCTCAACTCAATATCGGCGGTTGAAAGAATCGGGGCTGGATAAATATTTCGACAATGTCTTTATTTCGGAAAAAATCGGTCACAAAAAACCAGAACCAGCATTTTTTGACTACATCGCCAATAACATTAGCGGATTCAATAAACAAGAATCATTAGTAGTCGGTGACTCATTGACCTCTGATATCTTAGGGGCGGCCACATATGGCCTCGACTCAGTCTGGTTCAATCCTCAGCACCAACCAAACGCAAGTTCAACTCAACCAACGTATGAAATTGATCAATTGTTGGATTTGGAAGCCATTGTCAGTTAAACGGGGTTACCTATTTTTAAAGAACACTTTTCTTGCTCTACCGCCTATAATCCCATATGCTTAATTATGTAAGCGTATTTAAAATATTCTAGGACAACTGCGTAAAGCAGAAACTTCCACCTAAGCACCACCAACAAAAATCCCCAAAACCGGGATTCCTGTTGGCGGAGACTTACGCTCCGACTTCTAACCGCTTGGATCCGCTCACTTATTAGGACAGCTGCACAAAGCAAAAGTCTGCACATAAGCACCACCAACAAAAATCCCCAAAACCGGGATTCCTGTTGGCGGAGACTTATGCTCCGACTTTTAAACGCTTTGCTCCGCTCACTTATTTTTTAGGAGGTAATTTCATGACCGAACAATATGATTTTCCAAAGACCCGGGCACAGTTAAACCAATTGGTTGCCGACATTAGCCAACTAATGACCAATGTCCAGCAAACTCACTGGTACATGCGTGGGGAGAACTTCTTCAGACTACATCCCTTGATGGATGATTATTCTGACCAGTTGGCTGATCAATTGGACAATGTTGCTGAGCGGTTGATTGCAATCAATGGCTCACCGTACTCAACCACTCATGAATTTATCGAGAATACAGGGTTGCCAGACGAAAAAGTCACCTGGGATCAATTAACAATGCGTGATTTCATGCAGCGGCTGTCGGACCAGTTCAAATACCTGCGTGATCAATATCAAAAGGGAATCGAAGTAACGGATGAAGAAAAAGACTTCCCAGCCCAGGATATGCTAAACGGGTTTAAGGAAGCAGTCGATAAAAACATCTGGATGATTAATGCTTATCTGGGAAAAGGTCCATATGACGAATAACCCAATTTAAGGACTAGCGACCACAAAGATGTTCAAGTTCAATCATAAATGGCTGGTGCAATTATTGTTCCAGCTATTTGTTTTGGATTAAACTAATCATAGCAACTAATTAAGGAGGATTTTCAAATGACAGGAACAGTAAAAATCGGCAGCAGTCAGGTCACCAGTACCCCACTTGGACTTGGCACCAATAAAGTCGGCGGCCACAACTTATTTGACGGTCTAAAGGATGAAGATGGGGCTGCCGTTGTCAAAGCCGCTTTAGACGATGGCATTGGCTTATTGGATACCGCCTACATGTACGGCTTGGGTCGCTCCGAGGAAATCATTGGCAATGTCATTCAAGATTATGACCGATCTCAATTTGTCATTGCATCAAAGGCTGCTCAAGACCCCAATAATCATTTACAGCCAAACAACGATCCCAAATTTTTAAAGCAATCAGTCGATGATGCTTTAAAACGCTTAAAGACCGACTACATCGATATTTTCTATATCCATTTTCCCGACACGACCACCCCAAAGGCCGAAGCAGTTAACGCCTTGGTTGAAGAAAAGAAGGCTGGCAAGATCAAAGCCATCGGGGTTTCGAATTTTTCGCTTGACCAAATAAAGGAAGCCAATGAAGACGATCAAGTCGATGTCGTCGAAGACAATTACAGCCTGGTTCACCGAAATGCCGAAAGAAACCTGTTTCCTTATTTAAAGGAACACGACATCTCATTTGTCCCTTATTTACCGCTTGCAATGGGATTGTTGACGGGAAAATATACACGAAATGATCAAAATGAATTTAACCAGTTCACCCCTGATCAGTACACATCAATCATGGACGCTTTAGACACCGTCAAGGAAATTGCTGGCAAGCACAACGCAACGGTTGCTCAAATTATTTTAGCTTGGTACATCACCGATCCCGATATTAGTGTTGTTATCCCAGGAGCTCGGGTTGCCGATCAAGTTCACAGTAATGCCAAAGCACTGGGGATCGAATTATCTGGTTACGAATTTGATCAGATCAATCATTTATTTGACCAGTTTTAAACTGCATCATTATGCAGACTGGGAATAGGCGTTTTGATCCCAGAATTTAACGAGAAAAACCAGTTGTTCCTGATGTTGGAATAACTGGTTTTTTTGTTAAATTCTGGGATCAGCCGTTTGTCGCAGCTTTTATCTGAGTATCGGTGATGATCCAAATGATGGTTACTGATTGGGAATCAACATATGCCCCAGCCTCTTAGCCTATTTAATATATTTTGCTGCTTGCCGACCCGCTTGTAGCCCAAATACCACGGTTTCAGCAATTGAATTACCGCCAATTCGATTATTACCATGGAGCCCGCCAACCACTTCACCGGCTGCAAATAATCCCCCGATGATATTGCCGTCACTGTTCACAACTTGAGTTTGCGGGGTGGCTTTAACCCCACCCATGGTGTAATGAACTGCCGGCGCAATGTGAATTGAAAAATAGGGTCCGTGATCAATTTCCCGATTCATCCCAGTTGTCCGGCCAAACTGGGAATCCTGCTTGCTGATGACGGCTTTATTCCAATCCGAAACTGTTTTTTTCAGATTATCTGGCTGCAGACCAGTCGTGGCTGCAAGCTCAGCCAGCGTTTCGCCCGACTTTACCAATCCCACGTGGTCATAAAAATCAATTGCCTTTACCCGATCACGAATCCCCTGATCAAAAATGAGGTAGGCCCCGCCCTCGTCAAGTTGATTGATGGCCGCGGTCACTCTATCACGAGTCGTCAGCTCATCTACGAACCTTTGGCCGGCATGATTGACCAGAATCGCCCCTTCACCCCGAACAGTTTCACCGATCAAATAAACGTGATCCGTGTCCTGCTGAACTGTGGGGTGCACCTGGACTTGATCCATATCCACCAATTTGGCGCCAACCTGTTCAGCCAAATAGATCCCATCACCAGTATTGCCGGGTTGATTGGTTGTCTTATACTTCACCAAATCAGGCCGATACTTCTTAAGCAATTTGGGACTCGCTCCATAACCACCGGTAGCGAGAATAACCGCGGGAGCATTAATGGTAGCCTCACCATTTTCAGTCGTAATCGTCACGCCACTGATTCGGCCATCAGCCTCATTCAATTTCGTTACGGTCACACCGGTAAAGACTGGAATCTGCTCGTCCGCAATCCGTTTCAATAGGCCACTTACCAAAAAAGCCCCAACTGGCGCGGTGGAACTTGGCCGATGTGCCCGGGGAACACTCATCCCACCGGTTGTCGTTAAGTCATCAAGCTTGATGCCTTCATCAGCCAGCCACTTAATGGCATCAGCGCCATTTGCCGTAAAGTATTTGAGCAGATCCTGGTCATTGGTTTTGCCACCGCCGACAAACGTTTCATCATAAAAGTTCTGAATACTGTCCTTGATGCCATGTTCTTTTTGAACGAAGGTTTCAGCCGCGTTCATTCCTGAGGAAGCACGTTTAGTATCGCCACCCAGCGTTGGCATCTTTTCTAAAACGACAGGATTTTTGCCCAATTTGTGAGCTTCAAAAGCAGCGGTCAATCCGGCGCTTCCGGACCCGATGATGATGATATCGTATGCTGATTTTAATTGATTAATATTGGTTGGTTCAAAGACGAATTTGGTGGCCATATGAGTTCTCCAATCTAAGTTATTAAGCGTATTTCGAAAGTGGTTACATAATCATATTATTCTAAAGTGCTACCAATTGGAAGATGTATAATCAATGTATTAGAAATTAATGAGGTGACGACATGATACTTGAACGCAATAATTTTCCAAATGTCAGACAAATTACCAGAGAATTGAATCGATCTGGATTAAAGGATCAAATTGGCGACTTCAAAGGCCTAATCACCATCTACCAGCTTCGCCATGCTGGTGCAAATGAAATTGGCACCAAGCTTGAGAATCTAGATGATGAGTATTCAGTGAATTACGACCACAATCCAATTCACCACATGGAAGAACGAATGAAAAGTATTAACAGTATGCTGCGAAAAGTTCAGAAGAAGGGCTATCCGCTAACGATTGAAAGCATCGACAAAAACATCCACGACATTGCTGGGATCCGGGTGGTCACCAACTACATCGAGGATATTTATAAGGTTGAAGATGCGCTTGTCCGGCAATCAGACGTTACGTTGCTCAAACGTAAAGACTACATCCAAGATCCCAAGCCAAGTGGTTATCGAAGTTTGCACATTGTGGTTTCCGTTCCCGTTTTCCAGTCCAATGGTGTTTTTGATGTACCGGTGGAAGTCCAAATTCGCACAATTGGTATGGATATGTGGGCAAGTCTGGAACACAAATTGCGTTATAAAACTAATGTCCCAGCCGATAAAGTCGCCAAGCACACCACTAGTCTGCAGAAATATGCCGGTGAACTTTACGATATTGAAAGTCGGATGCAGGAAATTTTCAGAGATTTAAAATGATGATCATCGAAAGAGGACAGGACATATATTCATTTTCAATCGATGATCATTCACTCAGATGACCGTAACAGCTTGGATAAAAGCTGCGACAAATGGCTGATCCCAGTCTATACTATTTTTTAATCGCCCCAGCCACCAAAAAACTAATATCAAGTGGTGACACGTCATTAGTTAAGTTTCCAATCGAAATATAATCAGCGCCACAGCCCTTAAAATGGCTAATGGTTTCTTCAGTTATGCCACCAGAAGCTTCGATCTTGATTGAATCAGGAACCAGCTGCCGCCATTCTTTAATGGTTTCCGGTGATTGGTTGTCAAACATAATCACATCGGCACCGGCTTCAATCGCAGTAATTAGTTCTGCTTTGGTTTCCACTTCAATTTCAATTGGGGTTAGCGGTCCAACGTTCTTATGAGCAATGGCCAAAGCTTCTTTCACCCCGCCAGCCAAAGCAATATGATTATCTTTTAGCATAACCGCACCCGTTAAATCAAACCGATGATTGAAGCCACCACCGGTCGAAACAGCGTACTTGTCAAACAGTCGCAAACCAGGGGCCGTTTTGCGGGTATCAGTTACTTTGATTGTCGCGTCATCTAAGCGTTTAACGACATCAGCAGTTTTGGTGGCAATCCCACTCATTCGCTGCATCAAATTTAAAATCACCCGTTCCCCGGTTAAAAGGGTTGCTGCTTGACCTTCAACTTTACCGATTACCATTCCCTTAGTTACCGAATCACCATCTTTAACCAGCGGGGTGTAGCTTGCTTTGCCAAGCAAGTCATAGGTGCGTTGAGGAATCATTTGACCGCAAACAATCCCAGCTTGTTTGGCGATAAAAGAACCGTTGATGACCTTTGAACCATCAAAGTATTCAAGACTTAGATCACCAAAATTAATATCTTCTTTGAGAAATTCCGCAATCTTCTCTTTCAGCAGAATGTTATTCATCGCTGATCGCCTTCTTTAGCTGCGGAAACTGGTAGGCTTAACACCGCAATTGCCCCAATCACCAGTGAAACCATAAAAATCAGGAAAACAATATTGACACCAATTTGGTGATCCATCAAAATGCCAACGAGTAATGGTCCGATAATTGCCCCAATTCGACCAATTCCTTGAGCAATTCCGGTCATGGTTCCCCGGATTGTACTTTCATAAAGATCCGGCGTCAGTGCAATAATGGCACCATATGCGCCAAGGTTAAAGAATGACAAAATACAACCGGCAATCACAATCATTACCGCGGTGGTCGACTGACCAAACATAATTGGCCCGACAGCAGTTCCCAGCATGTAAATCGAAAAGACATACTTCACTTTCATTCGTTTAGCCAGCCAAGAAGCGCAGAAGTAACCCGGCAATTGCGCCACAACAATGATTGTTGCATATCCAAAGCTGTTAACGATCCCGTATCCCTTGTCCACTAAAATACTCGGCAGCCACATAAACATCCCGTAGTAACTAAACATCACCATAAACCAAGCCAGCCACAATGTGAGCGTCCAAGGCTTAAACTCCGCTTTAACAGTCGCTCGCCATTCATGCGACTGCTTAGGGTACTACGTGAGTTTCGTGAATATGCCGTCTGAGCACCAGTGCAAATAATCCGGCTAAGGCAGTTAGGACCAAGATCCCGCGCCACCCCAATACCGGTGCAAACAGCAACGACAAAAACGAAGCCACTAACCAGCCAACTGCCCAAAAACTGTCGGCTAAAATCAGCATCTGGGAGCGCTTAGTCCCCCGATAAATATCCGCAATATAAGTGGCGGCAACTGGTAATTCACCACCAAGGCCCATCCCAACAACAAATCGAATAGCTAAAAATAGATAAAATCCGGGTGCAGCCGCAAGCACTAAATTCCCAATCGAAAAAGTCAACAGCGTGATGATCAATGTATTCTTCCGGCCAATTCGATCTGCCAGGCTACCGAAATAGAAGCCACCGCAAATCATTCCCACCGTACTAATTGAACTAATTAGGCCAGTTTGAGAATTAGTCAACAGCCATTCTTTATGAACGATTGACATAATAAACGACAGCAAACCAACGTCCATGGCATCAAACATCCAAGCCGTTCCAATAATCAGGAAGGTAAAGGATGTTGATCTTTGATTCACATGATCCATAATGATAAACTCCTTTCTTGCTTAAAAGTAAATTCCACTTTTATTTAAGCGAAATTAAAGTACAATTTACTTTAAAAAGAGAATACCCCTTTCAGTTAAAAAGTTCAAGAAGATATGCCAATCTCCTTACACCGGTCGTCTTGGAATTAGCCCTTTCTTCCCGTGCATTCTGACGCAAGCAACAATTGTCCGCCACCCATTAGTGTAAAGCTGAACTGGCTTGCCGGATGCGATTCTTCTAGCTTGCTGCTCACAATAACTGGTAATCATGAGCGACTTATACTTGGCATCCAGCCGCTTATTGCCAGTGGTAAACCCAACCGTAACTGGTTGATAACGGTCATGGAGAATCCGGTTGGGCAGATCAGTAGCAACCACTGCCGCCGTGCAAATGCCAATCATATCAGTATCTTTGCGCCCCAAAGCTTCTTCCATCGTTGAAATATTCTTAAAGCCACCACTAATGACGATTGGCACATCGACCAGTTGATGGATCATATGGGCATACCCGGAAAAACCCAGTTCAGAATTTTCGTAGTTATCACCGACAATTTCAATTAGGTCAATTCCAAGATCGCTCATTTTCTGAATAACAGCTGTCATCTCATCTTCGGTGAACCCATTTAGGCTAAGATCGGTTAGACTCAATTTAAGACTAATCGGAAAGCGCACACCGCAACTCTCACGGATCCCTTGGTAAATCTCGATTAAAAAGCGCATTCGGTTTGCGAGGGTCCCGCCATATTCGTCGGTCCGCTGGTTTGTGTTTTTAGAGAGAAACTGGGTAATTAAATAACCAAACGCCCCGTGGAGCTGAACACCGGTGAAGCCCGCTAACTGAGCAATTTCCGCCGCATGGATATATTGAGCGATGATTTTGCGAACTTCAGCGGTACGCAATTCTCGTGGCTCATAGAAATACGGTCGGTTGGGTCCAGTCACCCGAATCGGGCTAGGGGAAACGGGTTGTTCTGAGAAAATCCGGGGTGATTGGCGCCCGGGATGGTTAAGCTGGAGCCATAACTGGGTGCCGTTCGCCCTTCCTGCCTCAGCCCAACGACTTAGGGCTGTCCGATCGGTTTGGTCATCGACAACCACATTTCCAGGTTCAGCCATTGCTTTGCGATCAACCATGACATTTCCGGTCACAACAATCCCAGCCCCACCGAGCGCCCACTGATGGTATAAACTGGCAATCGCTTTGGTAGGCTGACCACCTTCGCCAGCCATTGTTTCACTCATCGCCGACTTAAAAAATCGATTCTTAACGTTGATTCCACTTGGCAGCCGCAGTGGCTTCGCAATTTGTAGGTAACTCATTGGGAACTCCTTTCTATTCAGTGCTTGATTAGTTGAATCAATCTTACCCCGAAAAAATAGTGGATTCAATCCAATTTACCAGCTACCCATTTACGAAACTCGGATCAATCAACTACAATGTAGCCAGAGGTGATGAATGAATGGATAAACAATGGTCATCACAATTACCGATTTCAAATATTACGAAACTGGTTCGAGTTGGCGGCGGTGACGTTAACAATGCGTACCGGCTTGAAGCAGGCGATGAAACTTACTTCTTGTTAACCCAACCACACCAACCGGCAACTTTTTACGCTGGCGAAATTGCCGGCTTAAAAGACTTCGAAAAAAATGACATTTTAGCCCCAAGAGTATTAGGCAATGGTCAAATTGATGGCGATGCCTACCTGCTCCTCAACTACTTGGAACAAGGTCAGGGCAGTCAGACAGACTTGGGCGAGCTAGTCGCAAAACTCCATCATGTTCACAGCAAGAATGGCCAGTTTGGTTACGATCTTGGCTACGTCAGCAATGATGAGAGCTTCGATAACAGCTGGACAGATTCTTGGAGCAACCTGTTTGTCAATCGCCGTCTCGACAAATTACGCCAAATGGTCCTCGATAAGCATCTATGGACCCAGCGTGACGACGATAAATATCAACAAGTGCGTCAAGTCATTTTGGCTGCTCTAGCTGAGCACCAAAGTGAACCTTCGCTGCTACACGGTGACCTTTGGGGCGGCAACTACATGTTCCTCGCAGATGGTCAGCCCGCTCTGATCGATCCAGCCGCATTTTACGGCGATCGCGAATTCGATTTGGGAATCACCACGGTCTTTGGTGGTTTTGATGCCGACTTTTACGCCGCTTATAACGCCGCCTACCCACTAGATCCCGGGGCTAATCAGCGCCTTAATTTTTACCGGCTCTATTATCTGATGGTTCATACTAATAAATTTGGATCAATGTACAAAAGTGGTGCTGATGCGGCGATGAACCAAATTTTGGAAAATGCAAGGGTTTAATAATGGCTCACCCCTCCCAAACGCAGGTGAACAATCCAAAAAAGCTTTTCTACTTATTGAAACTATTCGTCTACACAGGCAACATTCGTACTTTCAGTTTTGAAAATAAATTGTTAGAAACAAGAAAATCTAAGTCCACAAATTATAAGCCGGTCATTTAAACATTCTAATTTTGAATGTTTAGATGACCGGCTTATATATTTGAAACAGCATTGAGAATCAACCAGATATCAGGTTTATCGATACGTTTCCACACAATAGCCGTGATACCCACAATGAGTACAGGTCAATTTGCGCGTTTTGGCCGTATGTTTTGCAAAAAAGAAGTCCAGGCGACTAGGTTGGAATGTCTCGTGACAATTTGGACAGATATAGCGGGCACTCTGATAATAAAGACGAACCAGCCAGCTTGCGATGATGATAATCACTGGCAGCCCAATAAGTGCTGGTAGCCAGTTCCCCGCAAATAGTCCGATTCCAATCGCCCCAATTTCAATGACGTCTATTATGAGGCCCCAAAATAACAAGGTCTTATGAAGTCGTTTCAGTTTAGGTTGACTTGCCATCATATTTTCGATGCCGGCCAGATCTTGTTGAGAGATCAGTGCCAAGTCGGAGAGACTATCTTGAACCTGCTTAATTGTTTTCAGTTGGTCAGCAACGACAGTTTGGTCATGTTTGAGCTGTTGTTCTTGTTGCGCTAACAGCAGTGAGAGCACCTGGTTGGTATTTTCCTCTGACAAGACCCCTTTAATTGTCGCTAACTGCAAGCCCATCGACTTGAGCAGTAAGATTAATCGTAGCGTTTTGAGTTCCTTATCAGTATACAATCGGCGGCCACCATCAGAAATCGTGGTCGGATTTAAAATCCCTTTTTGATCATAATACTGAATCGTCCGAACTGAGACGCCACCTAACTTTGCAAATTCTCCCGTTGTGTATGTCGACATCGTTTTCACCTCCTGATTCTTTTATACGTCATCACGCGACGTCATGAGCAACCCCAAAATCAAATTTTTTAATTTCGAAAACTAATCGCAAACCAAAGGCAAACCAATCGGAAACTTGGCTGGTATAATTCTCAATTGCAATGATCGATTGCTATGAATCACCAAATATTTATATTACGATAATAGTTGATCATTAGCCAAGCGTGACATTCATCCAGCTCTTGAAATTTGACTATTCGATTATTGACATCCAAAAATTAAGTAAGCGAGGCGATCTATAATGGTCCCAACATTTGATCTATGGTACATGGCATTTGCATTAATTTTATTGATTATCTTACCAATCGTAATCTTTTTATACTGCCGGAAGCGCTGGCAGTTTAAAGCCTTGCCGATGTGGATTGGTGTCTTAGTCTTCATTATTTTCAGCCAAATTTTTGAAAAGACGCTCAACCTGGCTGTCCTTCATCCCAACCCCAACGGCACAATGACGTTGGCCAGCGCTCATCCCTGGCTTTTCGTTATTTACGGGATTTTGGCTGCCGGGATATTCGAGGAAACTGGGCGGCTGGTTGGCTTCTTATATCTAAAGAAAAAGGTTACCGGGTTGCAAACAGCCATTTCATACGGAATTGGTCACGGCGGCATTGAAATGATCCTCGTTGGGGCGATGAGTATGGTTAACTACCTGATCATCAGTACTGGTATCAATGCCCACAACCCAAAGATTTTAGCGGCAATTCCCAACAGTTTGGTTCACTCACTGACTTCCAATACCAGCTGGTTAATTTCTGCAGCGATCATTGAGCGGCTGTTCGCGTTGTGGATTCACTTATCATTATCAGTCTTAGTTTGGATTGCGGTCAACCACGCCGCTAAGTTTTGGCTCTATCCTTTAGCGATCTGTCTTCATGCTGCTGTTGATATCCCAGCTGCAATGCACCAAACAAATTTAATTTCCAGTACGTCAGTAACCCTCATCCTAACCATTATTTTGACTATTTTGCTTGGTTGGTTTGTCTATTGGTACGCTCATAGGATGGGACTTCATTTCACCGCCCAAAAGGCATAAAATCAGCGGATTATGGTTTAAATATTAATAAAGAAAGGTTCTACAATATCTGTTGTTGGTAATAGATTTTATCTATTACTGAGGTAGATTGCAAATTTAATCCGAATTTTTGGACAAATTTGTCAGCATAACCTGATACGGTGTTTGCCAGTCGAGTAT
>NZ_JAUCAP010000046.1:0-19884 GCF_030361045.1 Lentilactobacillus sp. TOM.63 | reverse complement strand
GCCCGATTCTTCATTCGGACCAAGGTTGGCAGTATCAAATTCCTGATTATCAACGCCGCTTAACGCACATGAATATCTGTCAAAGCATGTCCCGAAAGGGAAACTGCCATGACAACGCACCAATTGAAAGTTTCTTTAATCTGATGAAACGTGAGTGTCTCAATCGATACCAAATTAATGATATTACTGCTTTACGTAAATTGGTAAAACAATATATTCAGTGGTTCAATAATGAAAGAATTTCTAGGAATAAAAATGGCCTGACCCCTGTAGAATACAGGAATCAAGCCATGGTAGCTTAAATCAATATCTAAACTTGTCTAACTTTTCTGTTGCACTTCAACAGCGTCTTCGTAAATAGGGCGTTTTTAATTTAGTTAAAAAGAAAACAGGCAAGCCTAATTAGCTTGTCTGCAAATCAAAAACTACTTATCTGATTTTTTCTTGAGGTCATCGACAGTGTCTTTAACGGCATCTTTAGCATCGGCAATTTTGTCTTTAGCCTTACCAAGAAGTCCCTGGCCTTTTCTGGATGTAAGCTGATTCCTGAGACAACTTTTAAGAGAGGGTATAATGAATAAATCGTCTCTCAAAAGGAAGGAGTTTTTACATGCCAACTCGTTACGACAAAGAATTCAAACAAAACATTATCAACCTATATAAGCAAGGCGAATCAGCCGCCCAACTGGCCAGAGAATATGGCATTGGCTATTCAACCGTTCATAAGTGGATCCAGGGCCAGGCCAAAACTCAATCCGGTAAATCGCAAGACGAAATCAAAGCGATGGAAAAGCGACTGGCTTCGCTGTCTGAGGAGAACGAAATCCTAAAAAAAGCCCTGGGCTTCCTTGCGCAGAAGTAACCAATATCTTTGATTACATTCACCAAGAAAGCCATCACCACCAGGTAACCAAGATGTGCCGAATCCTCGGTGTTTCCAGAGCTCAGTATTATCGTTATCGATCCCCCAAACCTTCAAAACGCCGGGCCGAAGATGCGGACTTGAAACAACGGATTCTGCGGATCTTTGCGGAATTTAAGCAGCGATACGGTGTTATGAAGATCCACCATGAATTGAATCTGGAACTTCAACCACTGCAGCTTCGGTGCAGTCCACGACGGATTTCCCGGCTCATGAAGGAACTGGATATCCACTCCGTTACCGTCAATAAGTGGAAAGCGGCTTCGGCTTCCAAAACCAAGGTTGAACAGCGTCCCAACTTGCTTAAGCAGGATTTCTCGACCACTGGTTTAAATCAAAAATGGACCGCTGATATGACCTATATTCAAACGAAGCGTAATGGCTGGTGTTACTTATCAACCATCATGGATCTGCACTCAAGACGAATTATCGGCTATTCATTCTCAAAAAAGATGGCTACTGATTTAGTCTTAAAGACCCTGGAAAGCGCGGTTAAAAATCGAACCATTACTGGGGACCTGATTATCCACACAGACTTAGGATCACAGTACACCAGCGATGATTACAACCAACGGTTAACAGAACTACATAGCCGCCACTCTTACAGCCGTAAGGGGTGTCCATACGATAATGCACCAATGGAATCTTTTCATGCTTCCCTCAAAAAGGAATGTGTTTATCCAGTGCCGGTCTTTGAGAATTATGAAACTGCCGCTGCTGTCCTTTTTGAATATGTGCATGCTTTCTACAATAGGAAGAGAATTCATAGTTCACTGGGCTACCAGACCCCCTTACAAGTTGAAATCGCAACACTTACGAGCCAAATGGCCGCCTGATTTAATGCTTTCCAGGGTTCAAATAAGTTATTAATCGCGATTAATGATTTATTTGAGCTGTGGCAGGTAAACGCGGTTCTGAATGTCTCTTAAAATCTGTCTCAAATATTGACTTCAATCCATCAGCTCCCCCTATTATTAGGCAATGAGCCTAATTAACGTAAAAACATTGCACCTTGTCATCAGTTGAGAGCGTAAAATATCTTGTACACTATGCTGCTTATTGCACTCAAATATATTTTGTATATTAAGTATATTAAATATATTTAATATACTTTCCGATTCCTTCTGTCATACAGTAAACGTTCATTTTCACTTAACGTGTTCAAATATGCCTGCATTGCTACTTTAACTACGTCATACATTGGTATGTCTTTGGCATATGAAATACTTCTTATCATTCTGAGTACTGGCGGATCTACCTGTACAGGCTTTCGATCTCGCGCTTTATATGCTTTATCACCGTAACTAATTTTTACGTCGTCATCAATTTTGATATCTTTGGCACTCGGCTTTTTGTTGTTTTTTGGATTATTCAATAGAGCCATTTGGAGTAATCTCCTTTCCTAATGGGAGTGTTTTATTGGTTAGAGGATCATAATATTTTTGAGTATAAGAGAAATCAACAATGTCACCATATTTTTCAAATGAAGCAATTCTTTTTTCAAGTTCTGTAAATAAGTCAGCGAATAAAGCAAACATTCGACGATCCTCATAATCGTTCAGTGAAATTCCTTGTTCCCCAAATCCTTCTAGGCGATCATGCCTCTTTATAATTGTAGAAAACACATTGTCTTTTCCATAAACATCCACAGTCTTTTGATAATTTTCTAATTGATTTTTGCGTTTGGTTTGAAACATAGTTGGTAAAATTCCAGCAACTTGAAAATGTGCATCATCTGGAAATGCATTCAGCATTGGTTGTAGATAGGTATCAATTAACATGCTAGTTCCATCCATACTGAATCTTTTTACCTCTTGCACAGCTACGATGTAATCTGATGTCATTGTTATCGCATCTACAGAATTATCTGTTGAAGGTGCAACATCAAAAAAGATATAGTCATAATTATTTTTAATTTCATCAATCATTTTTTTTAGAAACATGTAGCGCGAACGCTTAGTTTTCGAATTATCTAAAATCCATTCATTAAGGTCATGTGTCCCTTGGGAACCAGGGATAAGATCGAGATTATCTGTTAAGTGGTATATAGCTTGGTTTAAGGTTCCACTTTGTACGGCCTTTGTAAATGACTGAGGATATTCAACTGTTCCAAATGTTCGAGTCATATTTGATGTTGTATTTGCTTGTAAATCAACATCAATTAATAAGACTTTTTTATTGAATAATGATTTTTTGGCAGCAACAATCGCCATCATATCAGTATCGGTTGTTTTTCCAACGCCACCCTTTAAGTTAGTTAGAACAATAATTTTCCCCATTATTTTCCTCCAAATATATTTAATATAGTCAATGTATTTGATATATTTAGTATATTGACTATATTAAATATACCGATTATATCAGTGTTTGTCAAAAGTATATTTTTCCTTTTTTTGTTGTTTTTTTTAAAGGAAAAGATTACACTTTAAACATAATAAGAAAAACCCTAATTAAAAATTATCGGGGGGAAAAAAGCTTTAAATTCAGACATACGGTTCTTATACTTGCATAACTCATTTAGCACACCATGTCCATGATAGTACTAAGTTTTCAATACAACTGAAAGGACACCCAAGCCCGCCTTATGTAATTCATCACTTATTTCTTCTCTTGATTTTAAATGTTTTCGATAGATACTTACTTAACCATCCAGGAGTGTTTAATGATATCTTCTATCGCGTATTGGTTTCATCCTAAAGAAACGTAGCCTAAATAAAGTTGCAGCTAGAGAACACAACACTATTCTAAATTCAAAGTAATTTAACAACCGAATAATAGATCGAGCTAGGCAGAAAAAATCCCCGATTCATGAGGAATCAGGGATTTTAGGCTTAGCAAGTAGCTGTCGTATAGCTACTTAGATTCAGTCGATTTAGACCGCCAAGTAAAAATCGACTGAACATTGTTCTTAATTTGTAGGTTAATTATACCGCAAACCAGTCCCAATGGACAAGTTAAGGATAGTTAAAAACAAGTTAAAGTCAATGGACTAAGTAGCTAACCAGAGCTATTTAGTCCATTTTTTGTTGTTAGAACTTAAAAAAGTTGCCGACTGGGCAACTCACAAACAGACACATGCTGATGAATTACAAAGCCGCCAGACCAATGAAAGCTTTGTAATTCATTTAGAGCATATCAGATTTGTATTTTAAAGCAAATCAAATGTTTTAGCAACTCTCTTTTGAGATAGCGTGTGTCAGTCAAGAAAGGGAGTTTTGATAATGGATCAAACAAATTTCAATTTTATTCAATCTAAAAAAGCTTATGGAACGAGATTTTTTCAATTCCCACAAGTTTTGCTCTACGGTGAAGAATATAAAGAATTAAGTGACAGTGCAAAATTAGGATATATGATATTACGTGATCGTTTAGACTATTCCTTACACAATAATTGGATCGACGAAAAAGGACGCGTATATTTCATTTTTACTAATCGAGAACTTAATCAAATTTTTGGTTGGAATGATCGAAAAATTGGAAGAGTAAAACGAGAATTGGAAGAAGCTAGTTTATTGTATCAAGTAAAAATGGGATTTGACCCGAAAAAGAAAAAGAACTTACCCAACAGGCTATATTTATCAGACTTAGAAGTAACCGCTAAAGATGTTTATGCTAAACATGGTTTTAACGAAACGACGGCTAAAACCCTTGCTACGAGCGGACAGGACAAAATGACAGCCCGACAAAAAAATATTGAGATGGCTGAAACCCTTGCTACGAGCGGACAGGACAAAATGACAGCCCGACAAAAAAACGTTGAAACCCTTGCCACGAGCGGACAGGACAAAATGCAGGTGAATCTAGACTATACTAAAAAAATAGATACTACTAGATATAATATAGATACTCAAAAGTTGGACTTTTCCACAGCCAATTTCTCACCAGCAGAAATTCAAAAGCAAAACCAGGATTTGGTGAACCATGCTAATGACTTCTTAACTGATGAAGACAGTGGCTTACCGGTTTTCTTAGAACCAGAAGCTGTGCAACTACTTAGTTTTTGGTGCCGTACCCCGCAACAAATGCGGCGCTTAATTGGCATTATCTTAAATGCTAAGTACCGAGTTGAAAAGGATCATCAAGATATTGGGGTTCTAATCCCGCTTGACGACGAAGAACTTAAACCTTTGATGACTAAAGCCTTGAGACGCTACTTTAACGCCCTAAGAAGCAATGAGAAGCATATCAAGAACGTGGAGAACTACTTATACGGCACCATGCAAAACCTATTTGGCGTTTGGTGGAATAAACAAGCGGCTAGAGAATATGCGGCCAAACACCCCGAAGAACAGAACACTGACAATGGGCCTTCTTGGAATTAAACGTCATATGGGCTCATTTAAGCCGTTTTAAGTGTTGCAGTGCATAATTATATTAAAACTGCTTTAAAATCACTTAGAAACAAAAATAGGGGCCTTAAGTGGTTGAACAGGCGATGACTGAACTAAGCGAATGTGAAAGGAGCTTTTTAAATGACCAAACCCAGCAAAGGAATCGAAACAATTGATCAATTGCTGGCTGACCCCTGGGCAGTCAATATTCAAGACATTTGGGAACAAGCAGCACATAATCAAGATCCTGATAAGCGCAAGTTGTTTGACGCGTTACACACTTACCTCTTAGATAAACGCCAAGAGAAAATTATCAACGAAAAGCATTTCGTGATTTAACATGAGTGAGCTAAAAAGATACCTCATCGTAGCTGGTATAAACGGCGCTGGTAAAAGCACTTTATATCGCGCGAGACCCGAATTATTTACTCACTCCAAACGATTAAATGCCGATGAAATCCTACAAAAAATGGGTGGCGATTGGCGTAAAGATCGTGATAACTTTAGGGCAATGCGCGAAGAAATAAAACAATTCCAGCGGCTTTAGATATCGGGCGGAGTATCCATGTTGAAACAACCTTGGCTGGCCAGGGTAGGGCGCAATTGAATTTAATTGATCTGGCTCACCAAAATGGTTTTGAGGTAACACTTTTATACGTGGCGTTATAAAACGAAAAAGTAACAATTAATCGAGTTCATGAACGGGTCAAAAAAGGTGGGCACGGGGTACCAGATGAAGTTGTTAAAAAACGCTATAATCAATCAAATTATAATTTAGCAGCAGTTGCATTCAAAGCTGATAACGTCGTGATCTGCGATAATAGCCAAAAATTTGTATCAGTTTACAGAAGAGAGCATGACCAGGTAATTAAAAATAATTTGCGAGATTTTCCTTGAATAAGCCCCAAAATCACCTTTGAAGCAGCCGTTCAAAAACAATTAAATTCCTTTGTTAAAAAAAATTCAGATTTAAAAATTAGAAATCCCATGAATGATTCAGAAAATAAAAACGATCGGCCTAGTTATTATTAGGTTGATCGTTTTTGAATTTATTCGGTTTATGGGCATTAACGTAATTGGCAAATATTTTTAAAAGTTCTTCGGTTTGTTCGACCGATAGGTTATCAGCTTGAAAGTATTTTTCGAGCAAAGCACCTTTTTGAATTAATCGGCGAGAACGGGCTTTGCGGGCTTGGCGATTTTCATAGTATTTAGATTGCCGCAATTTAAAATCTTCTCGCTCAATTTTTTGTTTTAAACGCGCTTGTTGCTCAACTAGTTTTTCATATTGATTAGGCATAGTCATTACCACCTAACTATTATCGGTTATTTTGAGCTTGATTTAAAAAGGCGGCAACTTTTTTAGCAATCATTTTAATCTGTGGAGTGGTAAGTGTCCCATAATCCAAATTGGCTGATCTAATGATTTGCTTACCGAGATTTTGTTCAATTTTATTTTTTTCAGCTTTAATCTTTTGATTAAGCTGTTTTAATTTGGCTTCTTGTTTTTCTAAGTTACTTTGAGACATAATGATCCCTCCAATCGTATTAAAAATAATCACCGACACTATATCATACAGAGAATGTTAAGTCAAAGGATAGAAGTTGAAATAGCGAAGCGGAAGGCATACACTAAAAGTAAATTTAGGAGAATCAGCAGGCCGAGCGAAACGAGGTCAATGCGCACTTACACCCCACTAAATTCTTGTGGGGTAAATCGTGCTAAAATCCTGTATTAGAAGTCGCCGATGGCGACAACAAGGTCAAAACCCATAGAATCAAAGGAAGACGGTGACTGACATGGCAATATTCCACATGAGTTTTAGTAATATTAGTGCTGATAAAGGACGAAGTGCGATTGCCAGTGCCGCTTATCGAAGTGGTGAAAAGCTATTTGATGATCAAGAAGGTCGCCACTATTTTTATGCCCGATCGATCATGCCAGAAAGCTTTATTTTGACGCCTAAAAATGCACCAGCATGGGCCAGTGATCGAGAAAAATTATGGAACGAAGTAGAAAGAAAAGATCGGCGAGCAAATTCTCGGTATGCGAAAGAGTTTAACGTGGCTTTACCGGTAGAATTAAGTGAATCCGAACAGAAAGAATTACTGACAAAATATGTGCAAGAAAATTTTGTTGATGAGGGCATGGTAGCCGACGTGGCAATTCATCGCGACCACCCAGATAATCCGCACGCTCATGTGATGTTAACTAATCGGCCGTTTAATTCAGATGGAACATGGGGAATTAAGAGCAAAAAGCAATATATTTTAGATGATAATGGCAACAAAACATATACCGGAACTAGCAAGTACCCTAAGAGTAGAAAGATACTGATGGTCGATTGGGATAAAAAAGAAAAAATAACTGAATGGCGGCACAATTGGGCAGTTAGTGTCAATCAGGTTTTAGAGCAAAAAAACATTCCTGATCGGATCAGTGAAAAATCATTTGTGGAACAGGGAATAGCTGACACACCAATGCAACACGAGGGAATCAATAGCAAACGGCATGAAAGAAAGGCATTTAATCAACAAGTTAAGAACTATCGTAAGTCCAAAGCTGGCTATAAAAATATGCAGGAGAAAGTAGTTAATCGAGGCCACTTGGATAGCCTAAGTAAACACTTCTCGTTTAACGAGAAAAAAGTGGTCAAAGAGTTAAGCCACGAACTGAAAACTTATATTAGTTTGGAAAGTTTAGATGATAAGCGGCGCATGCTATTTAATTGGAAAAACAGTACCTTAATTAAGCACGCTGTTGGTGAAGATGTCACTAAGCAATTATTGACAATTAACCAACAAGAAAGTTCACTAAAAAAAGCAGATGAGCTCTTAAATAAAGTAGTTGATCGCACGACTAAAAAACTTTATCCAGAGCTTGATTTTGAACAGACAACCGCGGCTGAACGACGGGAATTGATTAAAGAAACTAATAGTGAACAAACGATTTTCAAAGGCAGTGAATTAAACGAACGTTTAATGAATATTCGTGATGATTTATTGACCCGACAATTATTGACCTTTACCAAACGGCCATACATTGGCTGGAAGTTATTAATGCAACAAGAAAAGGAAGTCAAAATCAAGCTTAAATATACGCTGATGATTCATGATGATAGCTTAGAAAGTCTAGAACACGTTGATCAAGGTCTACTAGAAAAGTATTCACCAACCGAGCAGCAAAAGATTACTCGAGCAGTCAAAGACCTACGGGCAATCATGGCCGTTAAGCAAGTCATTAAAACGCAATACCATGAAGTATTGAAAAGGGCCTTTCCCAAAGGCGATTTAGATGGATTGCCATTGATTAAACAGGAACAAGCCTATACAGCCGTGATGTACTATGATCCTGTTTTAAAGCCATGTCAGGCTGAAACAATTGAACAGTGGCAAGCAAATCCACCACAGGTGTTCAGTCCCCAAGAACATCAACAAGGACTAGCTTATTTATCGGGACAGCTTAGCTTAGATCAGTTAGAAAATCATCACTTACAACGGGTTTTAAAGCATGATGGTACTAAACAACTCTTTTTTGGCGAATGCAAAGCTGATCCGACGATTAAGAACAGTCAGATCGAGAAAATCCAAATGCAGTTAAAAGAGCAACAAGCCAAGGACGACCAGTACAGAAAAGCAAATATCGGACATTATCAACCACTGAACTACAAGCCAGTTAGTCCAGACTATTACTTAAAGACGGCCTTTAGTGACGCGATCATGACTGTTCTATATGCTCGTGATGAAGATTACCAACGGCAAAAACAAGAACGCGGCTTAAAAGAGACCGAGTGGGCAATGACGAAAAAGCAACGGCAACACCAAACTCGAAACCGGCATGAAGATGGGGGCATGCACTTGTAATCACAAAATTAGCGACTGGTTAATTGGTATGAATGGTAACCCATAATGTATTTTATATTGATAAAAATTTGGTACGTAGAGCGTGCCCGATTAGTTACCTATAGCTGCCAGCCTTGTGTATGGCCTATCAAAGAGACCAGGCAATCAAAAACTTTAAGCCGGAACCCTATTTTGAACTAAATGCTGAAATTCTTGCTAATCAGCAAAAATTTGTCGCAAAATTAGACCCCTATCAGCGATTTAAAGACGAAACAGGGCTAATGACATTCATGCAGGCTAAACACGTTCAGAAAGGCTCACAGGACGGTTTTATCAAGGACGTCCAAAAACAAGGCAAAAAGCGTGCTAGTCCCCAACCATTCTCGCTATCCAGTCTCCAGAGTGCCATGAATAAACGTTATCACGCTAGCGCCAGCCAAACCTTAGCGGCCATTCAAAGTTTATATGAAGCCAAGTTGCTGAGTTATCCCCGAACGGATTGTGCTTATATCACTGATGAAGAATTTGACTATTTAGTGGCTAATCTGCCGAAGTATCTGGGTTTAGTCTCTAAGAAGCTGTCCAAGATCTATGATTTTTGATATACTTCTATGTAAAAAGCGAGTTTAAGCTATGAAAAATTATCCCAGCAATATTACTCGGCAACAATTTGAATTAATTCGACCAGCTTTAGAAAATTTTCGTAAGCGAACTAAGCCTCGAAAATATGACCTCTACGAGGTCTTCTGTGCGGTCCTATATGTCTTGAAAACCGGTTGCCAATGGCGTCAAGTCCCCGGTGATTTCCCAGAATGGCGGTCAGTTTACAACTATTACAAAATTTGGTCAACTAAAGCTGAGCCTACGGCTGATTCCTTATTAAAACAAGTTTTAAAAAAATTGTCATTGCTCGGCGAACTTACCAAGGACGTTCAGCTTTAACTTCCTTTATTATTGTTGACGCTCAGAGCGTCAAAAACACCGCTACTGCTGAAAACAAAGGTTACGACGCTGGTAAGAAAATCTCGGGGATTAAGCGCCATCTGGCAGTTGATATCAATGGCTTTCCGCAGGCCATTCACATGACGCGAGCGAACGTCTCTGATCGAGACGGAGCCAGTGCAATGATCGCTTTACATGCCATGCATTTACGCCAGGTTCAAAATGTCTTAGTTGATGGTGGTTATTTCAGGCGTTAATTTTCAGCTCGATGTAGCCAGTAATTTAAACGCAACCGTGCAGGTTGCGAAGCGCAATGAGTTGCATCGATTCGAAGTCATGCCCCAACGTTGGGTAGTCGAACGATCTTTTAGTTGGCTAGAGAATTGTCGGCGACTTTGGAAAAATTGTGAGCGTCAATTAACCACCAGTCTGCAAATGGTCGTTTTAGCGTTTTTAGCACTATTACTTAAGAGATTTTAGACAGCTTCTAATAAATGACTATGTTGTAAGAGTTCAACGAGCTTATCTTTGTCATTGATACTGTATAAGTTGTTTAGCCAGTCTTTATCTTGGATCCAGCGCATTAATAACCCAAGGTAAGAAAGATGTTGTTGCTCGTCTATTGGGGCTAAGCCAATCACTAATTTAATTTTTTTAGTGGATTCAGTTAAAGCGAAAGGCTTCTTAAATACGGTAATACTCATTCCTAATTGAGTGACACCGTCGTTTGGGGAAGCATGAGCCAACATGATGCCGTTTCCTAATCCCATATAGGGGCCATGTCTCTTTGTCAAATCAATAATTTTATTAATATAATCTTGACTAATTTGGCCACTTTCTTGCAAGGGATCCATTGAATATTGGATAGCATCCTCCCAATGATCGACATGAGGTACGATCTGGACATCCTTTTCAGATAAAATCGGGGCGTCATGCGTTCTGTTAAGTGCCGTTGGTTCTTTGTGAGTTGTTTGTGAGAGGTAGGTACGTAATGCACTTTTTAATCCGTTAGCATCAACTATTTTGGAATAGTTTGCAATGATGTCGATAAGTGTACCAACGTTAATTTGTGGGATTGAGTCTCTGGCAGTTAAATTGGCCATAATCAATGCCTGATTAATGGTGTTCCATTCGATGCCTGATGGTAATGCGGAGACACTGATAATGGGAATTTGTTTTTTGGAATGTAAGTGGATTGTACTAATCACTAACTTTATTCGCGCTAGCGTACTATTTTCATATTGGATAACATTCATTGGACCGGAAAAGTTAACTGATGGGTAAGCTGTTCTGAGCTTCTTTAGTAATAACTGTGACGTTCCGATACCGCTGGAACAAACTACAAGAACTTCACCAGAGTTAGAAACAGTTGAGTATGCATTTCTAAGTACCCCTCCGAAGTAAAGTGCGATTAGAGCAATTTCATCGTCAGAGAGTTGTTTGTTTAGAAATGTTTCAAAGGGTTGGACTGCTAGCCTTGTGAGATCAAAGGTTTCTTGGTAACTTTCCTTAATTTGTTTGAGGCTTGGATGACGATAATTGATATTGAACTTAACACGATAATACGTTGAAAGTAGATGAACAGTGAGATTATTAACCAATGAATTTTGAGTTGGATTAATTGAAACACCTGCGACTTCGTTGAATCGTTGAATAATTGAATTAGTAATTGGCTTCAGGATTTGAATTAGTGGATCGTTCCAATTGACGAAGGAGAATTGCCGAGAGTTTACAAACCGTGCCAGGTATTCTGCTTCAGATCGATTTTCAATTTGATTATCATGTAGCAAGCTGTTGGCCCATGTGAAGGCGAGCGAATAATGAGGATCTGGTTTTTGATCTACCAGACGCATGCTTGGATCTTCCAAACGCTTAAGATACCACGTTATATAATGTTTAAGCATTTCTCTAGCATCGTCAGTCAATGCATTGCCAGTAATTCTTTCCAAAAGTTTTAATTGTTTAAGAACCATGTTGTTAATAGGAATTCTAGTTTGCTGATTATATAATTCTATGAGTTCGTCGGCATTTTCATATACCCATTTACGCTTATTTAATTCATCGCCAACAACCACTTTTCCCTTACTAGTATTGGTAATACCTAAATGTTGTTTTTTGAGGATACTTTCAACAGACGTTAAATCTCTAATGATCGTATTTTTAGAAACTGATAAATATGATGATAAGAACATGAGTGAGGAATAATGTCGTGATATTAGGACGAAAGTAATTAACATAACCCTCTGAGAAAGTGTTAGACCACTGAATACGGGAGTGCTATTTACGTTTTGCAATTCCTGACGAGTTTCATCAGGAATGTAATAACCCATATTTTGAACGTTAGTAATCCCATATAATTCATGATCATCCAATTCTTCATTGATTTTCTTGATTAAGTAAAAAACACTTCGTCGAGACAAGCTTAAGGAATCCATTAAATCAGAAACGGGGGTAAACGTATCCGATTGTGACAAAATATTTAATAGCTCATTACCGTGCTTGTATTTACTAAATTTAATCATAAATAAAATTCCCCACTAATAAGTAGTTACAAAGTTGCACTTTTTATGATGCTATTATTGCACTTGTGAACAGATTAATCAATATATATACTCTTAACTGTAATAGGGTAGTTAAATATTAATTTATCTGTGGAGGTGAATGGTTTGTTATCGGATTTATTGAATGCGCATACAATACAAATTAAAGACGGCGGTAGTTATAAATGGGAAGACGCGATTCGCAAGGCCGCCCAGCCCCTAGTTGATCTAAAATTTGTTGAAAACGCATATGTTGATTCAATGATTGACGTTGTACAAGAAGAGGGACCATATATCAATATTGGACCACAAATTGCACTTGCGCATGCTAGACCAAGCGATAATGTTCACAAGATTGGTTTGTCATTACTAAAGACGAATTCATCAGTCGATTTGGTTAGCGAAGATCATCCGGTTAAACTTTGGTTTGTTTTGGCAGCGACCGATAGTAATAGTCATTTAAGTGTTATTCAGCAACTGATGGCAGTTCTAACAAATAACGATATTTTGAATAAATTGTTAGAAGCAAAGTCAGTAGATGAGTTGATTGAAGCCTTGGGAGAGGCCGATAAAACAGAAGAGTAACAACATTAGGAGGAACAATTATGAAAATTTTAGCAGTTTGCCAAAGTGGTTTAGGTACAAGCTTTATGGTTCAGATGAATATTCAGGCAATTATGAAGGATGAAAATGTTGATACAAGCAATATCCAAGTTGATCATTCAGATGTTGGTAGTGCTTCAGCAAATGCAGCAGACTATTTCTTTGTAGAATCTACCCTCGCTAACGCCGTTAGTTCACTTCCAAAAGATAAAGTTGTTTTGCTTAAGAGTCTAATTGATAAGAATGAGACTAAAGAGCATGTTAACGATATTTTGGATCGAGAGAATATTAAATACGATGCTAAGTAGGCTAACAGCCGCAGGGGGTTCTAAGTTATGAAAGCAATATTAAATCTGTTCGTCAGTATTGCAACCCAACCAGCTATGTTGGTTGCTTTGATTGCGATGCTGGGATTATTACTTCAAAAGAAAAAGAGTACTGAAGTTATCCAGGGAACAATTAAGACTTTCGCTGGGTTCTTGGTTCTGATTGGTGGTGCTGGAATTCTAAGTAATTCATTGACACCGTTTGCTTCAATGTTCAAATTTGCTTTACATGTTCAAGGAGTTGTTCCAAGTAATGAAGCCGTGGTTGCGATTGCCCTTGTTAAATATGGGACGACAACTGCTTTAATTATGTTGGTTGGTATGATTGTTAATATTCTATTAGCAAGATTTACACGATTTAAGTATATCTTCCTTACCGGGCAAGCAATGCTTTATGTATCGTGTTTGACTGCCGTTATTTTGGTCAGTGCACACCTTGGATCAGGATGGCAAACAATTGTACTTGGCGGTATTTTTGAAGGGACTTTATTAACGGTAACACCCGCACTTTGCCAGCCGTTCATGCGTAAGATTACAGGCGGCGATGAAGTTGCGATGGGTCATACAGGTAATATTGGTTATGCCATTTCCGGGTTAATGGGAAAATGGTTCGGTGATCCTAAAAAGAGTACAGAAGATTTAAAGATTCCTCAAAGTTTAGGATTCCTACGTGATTCAACAGTTTCAATCACATTATTAATGGGGATTGTTTACATTATTTTAGCTATTATGGCGGGCCCCCAATTTGTTGAAAAGAATTTAAGTGCAGGGAATAATTACATTATTTATGCAATGATTCAGGCTGGTACATTCGCTGCTGGGTTCGTTGTTGTTCTGCAAGGAGTTCGAATGATTTTGGGTGAAATTATCCCGGCATTCCAAGGGATTGCTCAAAAGCTTGTTCCTAATTCCAAGCCAGCTCTTGATGTTCCAATTATTTTCCCATATGCACCAAATGCTGTTTTACTAGGGTTCTTTGTTAGTTTTATCGTTGGTACTTTATCAATGTTTGGAATGATTGCGATGGGCACCACTGTTATTATTCCTGGAGTTGTTGGTCACTTCTTCTGTGGCGCCGCAGCGGGTATTTACGGAAATGCTGCTGGTGGTCGTCGAGGTGCAATCATTGGTGCCACGGTTAATAGTTTGATTATTAGCTGGTTACCATTATTTATTCTACCAGTTCTTGGTGGTTTGAAACTAGCTGCATCAACGTTTGCTGATACAGACTACTTAATTCCCGGGATCTTGTTAGGAAACTTAGGTGGGTTTGGAAAGATTGCACTGATTGTTGGAATTTTAGGATTTCTTGCCTGTGTTCTTATTCTTAGTGCAATTCTCACTCAGCGAGCAAAGTCTACCAAAGCAAATCAAGATTAATTATAAGATATAAATAGGAGGCAGTTTTATGAGTTCACCAGATGAAATGAAAGCGGTTAATGCGCTCAGATTTTTAAGCATTGATATGATTGAAAAAGCTAAGAGTGGTCATCCAGGACTGCCAATTGATGCTGCACCAATGGCATATGTTCTTTGGGAAAAAATGATGAATTTTAATCCTAAGGATCCAAAGTGGTTGAACCGCGACCGGTTTGTCTTATCTGCAGGTCATGGATCAGCATTGCTATATAGTCTGCTTCATTTCAATAAATTCAGTGTCTCAATGGATGATATTAAACAATTTCGTCAATTAGGGTCAAGGACTCCGGGTCATCCAGAGTTCGGTCATACTGAAGGCATCGATGCAACGACTGGTCCTTTGGCTCAGGGCCTTGGGATGGCTGTTGGGATGGCTATTGCTGAACGACACTTAGCTAATGTTTATAATCGTCCGGATTATAACATTATCGATCATTATACGTATGCACTTGTTGGTGATGGTGACTTGATGGAAGGATTGAGCCATGAAGCCTTAAATATTGCCGGCGATAAGAAGCTGAGTAAATTAATTGTTTTGTATGATTCAAATGACATTTCATTAGATGGACCACTTAGTTTGAGTACAGAGGAAGATGTTGCGGGGCGCGTCAAGGCAGCTGGCTGGGATTATAGCTATGTAAAAGATGGTAATGATCTTGATGCCATTCAATCTGCAATTGAATCTGCAAAGAGAACGGACCAGCCTTCGTTTATTGAAGTAAAAACGGTTATTGGCTATGGGACACCATTGGCAGGTACCAATAAAGTCCATGGTGCAGCTATGGGACCAGAAAACGTCGAAAAAACTCGAGAAAATTACCATTGGGATTTAGCACCATTCGAATTTTCAAAAGATATCTATGATATGTACGATAATTTCGTTAACCTTAAGAGTGTTGCCTACAGTGACTGGAAAGATTTGTTTAACAAGTATTCGTATGAATATCCAGCAGAAGCTGGGCAACTACGGGCCAATACTTTGGATACAAGTAGCATTAAGACATCTTACAAGCCGGGAGATGAGATCGCTACCCGGGTTGCAAGTTCTGAGCTTTTACAACAGGTTGCGGATAAAAATCCCCAGTTCTGGGGTGGCGCGGCTGATTTATCTTCATCTAATAAGACTTACTTAAAAGATGATGGTGATTTTACCGATGAAAACCCTAGTGGAAGAAATATTTTCTTCGGTGTTCGGGAGTTTGGAATGGGAGCTGCCGTTAATGGAATTAATCTTCATGGCGGAAGTCGAGCTTTTGGAAGTACCTTCTTCGTCTTCAGCGATTACATGAAGGCAGCTATCCGACTTGCAGCAATCCAGCATTTGCCATCAATTTTTATTTATTCCCATGACTCATTAGCAGTTGGTGAAGATGGCCCAACACACGAACCAATTGAACAGTTAGTTGGCTTACGAGCAATTCCAAATGTTAATGTTATTCGACCCGCAGATGCAAATGAAACGGAAGCTGCTTGGAAAGTTATTGGTGAAACAACTGACAAACCGAATATCCTGGTGACTTCGCGGCAGAAATTGCCCGTGCTAAAGGAAACGCTGGCTGCTCCAGTTGCTAAGGGTGGTTATATACTTTCTGATTCTACTGCTGCAACGCCAGATGGCATTTTGATTGCTAGCGGTTCCGAAGTTCACCTTGCTTTAGAAGCTCAAAACAAATTAAGTGAACTGAACTTTGACGTTCGAGTTGTCTCAATGCCATGTATTGAGTTGTTTAACCGACAAAGTCAAGAATATAGAGATTCCGTTTTGCCACCTGATGTTGAACACCGGGTTGCTATTGAAATGGGAACCAGCTTCGTATGGTCACAATTCACGGGTCTTAAAGGCGCAATTATTGGTGTTGATCGCTTTGGGGCAAGTGGTAAAGGACCAAAAGTGGTTGATAGCTATGGCTTTAACACAGAAAATGTTGTTAATACTTTCAAAAAACTATGGGATAAATTTTAAGCATTGTAAAGCTAATAAGGAGGGAAGATTTTGTCCAAGAAAGTTAGTGGAATTGCTGCCAGCGATGGAATTGGTATTGCCAAAGCCTACTTGTTGGTTGATCCGGATTTAAGCTTTAAAAAACAGACCATCTCAGATGACGCTGCAGAAATTAAGCGACTTCATGCTTCCTTTGATAATTCCATTGAAGAGTTAAAAAAGATCAAACAGAATGCAAAAGCTAGCCTTGGTGAAGATGAAGTTGCAGTGTTTGATGCTCATATTGCGATGTTATCTGATCCAGATATGATTAAGCAGATCGAGGATGAAATTAAGACTGATAAGGTTAACGCAGAACAGGCGTTAGTTGATGTGACGACTAACTTTGCTGAGACGTTGGCTGCAATGACCGACAATAAGTATATGCAAGAACGAGCAGCAGATGTTAAAGATATTTCCAAACGGGCATTAAGTCACCTGCTTGGTAAACAATTGCCGAATCTTGCTTCAATAAACAGTCCGGTGATTATTGTTGCCCATGAGATCACGCCTTCAGATACTTCTCAGATGAATAAGAAGTATATTAAAGGAATGATTACTGACATGGGTGGTCGAACCAGTCATTCGGCTATCATGTCGCGGACACTTGAAATTCCGGCAGTGGTTGGATCCGAGAAGGCTACTATCGAGATTGCTAACGGTGATCAGCTGATTCTTGATGGGCTGAACGGGGTTGCGATTGTCAATCCATCGCAGGTCGAAGTTAGCGAATATGAACAAAAGGCGACTGAATTTGCGACCCAAAAGGCTGAATGGGCGAAGTTAGTCGATGCGCCTTCAGTTTCAAAAGATGGTAAGCAGTTTGAAATTGCGGCCAATATCGGTACCCCAGCAGACGTTGATGATGCGCTAAAAGCTGGTGCAGATGCAGTGGGCCTGTTTAGAACAGAATTCCTGTATATGGATAGCGATTCTCTGCCAACGGAAGACCAGCAGTTTGAGTCGTATAAAAAGGTTGCTGAATCGATGAACGGCAAGCCAGTTGTTATTCGGACGATGGATATTGGCGGTGACAAACCATTACCATATCTGCCATTGCCTGAAGAAATGAATCCATTTTTGGGCTACCGGGCAATTCGAATTTCACTTGATCGCCAGAATATCTTTAGAACACAGTTGCGTGCTTTAATCAGGGCATCAAAGTTTGGCCAGCTTAGAATTATGTTTCCAATGATTGCGACGCTGGATGAATTTCGTAAGGCTAAACAAGTCTTTATGGAAGAAAAGCAAAAATTACAACAAGATGCTCCAGGTCTTGGTGATGATATTAAGCTTGGAATTATGATTGAAATTCCAGCAGCTGCGATTTTTGCGGATCAATTTGCAAAGGAAGTTGATTTCTTTAGCGTCGGCACTAACGATTTGATTCAGTATTCCTTTGCAGCTGATCGAGGTAACGATGCGGTTTCGTATCTTTACCAACCACTGAACCCTGCTCTCTTAAGGTTGATTAAACATGTTATTGATTCGGCACATGCTGAGGGTAAGATTGCAGCAATGTGTGGTGAAATGGCCGGCGACCAACGGGCATTACCACTTCTTTTGGGAATGGGGCTTGATGAGTATTCGATGAGTTCTAGTTCAATTTTAAGGTCTCGAAGCCAGATGAGAGGCCTTACCACAGGCGAATGTTCAACTATTGTCGACGAGGTTTTAGCGAAGTGCCAAACAGCTGATGAAGTTGAATCATTAGTTAACAAACGTCTCACGGGTGTTACCCAATAATCATTAATGACAGTCATACAAGCAAGAGGTTGAAACGATGAGTCCAACAGGAATTTGTTTCAGCCTCTTGTTGTACATATAAATAAAGGAGAATTTTACGATGACACATCAAGATGAGCTGAAGAAATTAGTTGGCGAGGAAGCAGTTAAATTCATTAAGGATGGTATGGTAGTTGGCTTGGGGACAGGATCAACAGTCAGATTTATGGTAGATGCTTTAGGAAAGCGAGTTAAAGATGAAGGGCTATCCATTGTTGGTGTCCCAACTTCTGAAAGAACGAAAAAGCAAGCAAGCGATTTAGGAATTGAAACTAAGGGAGTTGATGAGGTTGACCACATCGATTTAACAATTGATGGTGCTGATCAAATCGATCCTAATTTTCAAGGAATTAAGGGTGGCGGTGGTGCTCATCTCTGGGAAAAAATCGTTGCGATTAATTCTGAAAAGAATATGTGGATCGTTGACGAAAGTAAGATGGCAGATCAACTTGGATCATTCCCGTTGCCACTTGAAGTAATTCCTTATGGTAGTAAGCAGCTTTTCAAACGCTTGGAGGTTAGTGGCTATCATCCAAAGTTTCGAATGAAAAATAATCATTATGTAATGACAGATTCAAATAATTATATTATTGATTTGCATATGAACAAAATTAATAATCCTCAAGAAGTTGCTGCGAGTTTGGATCATATGACCGGAGTCGTTGAACATGGTTTGTTTTTGGATATTGTTAATACAGTAATTGTTGGTCGTGAAACTGGCCCAGAAATTTTACATGCAAGATAGTAGCCTATGAATGATTAATCGTTAATTTGTAAAGAGAGACTTACAATTATAAAACACCCCGATATTTAGATGAACATAATCAACTAAATATTGGGGTGTTGTTTTCTTTACCAATAAAAAAAGAAGATTAATCGCTGTTCCGTTTGTGATGGCAACTTTGATCACCACAAATATATTGATTAAATTCTTCTATTTCCTCTCCTAGCAATAATAAACCAAAGTATTCTACTTAATAATATGCAAAAATCGTTCCAGCTGTTCCTTTGGGTTCGGATCACCCGTGATTGATCCACCAACAACGATTATTTCAACAAGTCCTTGTTCTTTAGAAGCTGTCCAAGATCTATGATTTTTGATATACTTCTATGTAAAAAAGCGAGTTTAAGCTATGAAAAATTATCCCAGCAATATTACTCGGCAACAATTTGAATTAATTCGACCAGCTTT
>NZ_JAUCAP010000045.1:0-21749 GCF_030361045.1 Lentilactobacillus sp. TOM.63 | reverse complement strand
TCTTTTGAAATCTTAGTCATAAAAAATACCTCCAAAGCTAAAGTTTTTACTTTAACTTTGGGGGTATAGGTCAAAAAGTTGATTTTGCATCATCCTCTTTATTTTGGGTCAATTTTGAGCTTCTCAGCTATCAAAGCTGAGGTCACTCTGCCCACTATTCTTTCGGCTCTTTCCAGTAGTTGTAATTACTCAGCAGCTCCTTGGATCGCTGATCGGCTGGCACAAAGCCGATATTGAACAGGTGCTTGAAATACATCATGTTGTAGATAAATAACCAGACGATTCCGAGACCATATGATCCAAGTGTCCAGGCAACCTGTAAGGTTTCGCCCATTCCCATTGATAAGCCCATGGCAACAATCAACTGAATGGCTGTCATGCATAAGAAATTGTACCAGTCAGATCGAAATACCGGTACCATGATGCTGAACCAGAGGGCTGTCCATGAGAGGCCAACCTTGGCAATTCGGATTTGACCGTTTTTTTTGTTAACGACCGTCGCAAAATTTGGTGGAATTGGTAACAAGTTTTGATTTTGATCATCATTGTTGTCGTTATTCCCATTACCAAATGGATTTTGCATGGTATTCCTCCCTTGCTTAATCTATTTTTTCTTGAATTTGACCACACATTCACATCTGGCAGTTTGTGGAATCAAATCAACCGACTGAATGTATTCGACGTTATACTTTTGAGTTAATTTTACTAGATCTCTTGCTAATGTCGATGGGTTACATGAAATATACACGAATTTTTTAGGAACAATGTCTAAAATTGTATCAATCAAAGTGTCTGCTAGGCCCGTGCGTGGTGGATCCACAATGAGGGCTGTTGGTTTCCAGCCGTCTTCGATCCACAGTGGCAGCAGTTTTTCAGCCTCACCGACTTCGTACAATGTATTCATGATCCCATTTCGAATTGAATTAGCATTGGCATCATCCACGGCATCCTTAATTGTATCCATTCCGCGGACTTCACGAACTTGGTTAGCCACGGATAAGCCAATTGTTCCAACCCCAGAATAAGCGTCGACTAATTTTTCTTTACCGGTCAGTTCCAGGGCTTTGAAGGCTTCCTTGTAGAGAACTGAAGTCATGGTGGGGTTGACTTGGAGAAAGGCCCGAGCCGACAACTCAAATTTAAGGTCGTTTAGAATTTCAGTAATTTTTTCTCGACCATCAATGTGGATGGTTTCATCGCCCCAGATCATGGATGTCTTACCTGGATTAATATTTTGCATAATTGAAACCACTTCTGGCAGTTCAGCGTGGATGCGTTCCACTAACTGATGCTTTTTGAGCAGCTTCTTACTTTGAGTGATGAAGGTCACTTGAACTTCGTTGGTTGCAACAGCGGCCCGGACAACCACCGTTTTGATGATCCCAGCATTCTTTTCCTCGTTATAGACTGGAATCTTCAAGTCTTGGATCATTGAAACAATTGCCCGCATGACTTTCATAGTGAGTGGGTACTGAAGAGCCGATGTCTTTAAGCCAACCACTTCATGGCTGCGGGTCTTGTACAAGCCCGCAATCACGTTGCCGTGACGGTCTTCGCGAATTTGAAAGGTCGCTTTATTTCGATAGCCGGTGGGGTCGTCCATCCCAATCGTCGGTAGTAATTTAAACTTTCGGTAGCCAGTTGGTTGATACTTTTCGAGAGAGTCGCGGATAATATCGCGTTTAAAGGCCAATTGAGCCGGGTAAGCAAGATTTTCAAGCTCAAAGCCACCAACTTGATTAGCATAATTGTCAACCGGGCTCACCCGATCCTTGCTTTTTACCACGACGTTGACTAGGGTTGCCCGAATAAAATTCTTCAGGTCTTCAACAACTTCGACAAGTACTTTTTCGCCTGGTAGCGCACCAGGAACAAAAACCAGTTTCCGTTCGTAGTAGCCGATCCCTTCACCGTTGATGCCGAGACGCTTAATTTGAATTGTAAATTGTTCACCAAAATTTACGTGAACTTCTGTTTTATTGTTATACATTGAACCGTCCTTATATTTGTAGTTACTAAGTATGATAGCACATCGGGGTGGGAATTCGGAGAGGGATGTATTGAGTAGATGATTTGTTATGAAAAAGTAAAGATATTATTAAATTGTTTGTGTTAACTAAATGCTTTAATCAAATTATCATTTTAGAATAGTAGCAAAATCATATTGTAATAAAGCTATCATAATTAATTGATGCAGAAAGACGTTTATTGAGGGGAGCATGTTGTAATTGAGTAGCTGGATTGTAAAGTCGATAATATTAGGAGCCATTGTGATTGGTGGAATTTCTCAAGGCCCGTTGTTTAATTTCAATGTCAAGGCTCAGGGGCTACAGGCATCTGTTGAGAATACAGCTGATAATGGTTTGCCTGGTTTTCCTACCAGTGGTGTTTTCGAAAATAACGTCAAATGGAATTTAAATACGTCAACGGGCCTTCTCACTATTGGTGGAGGGACATTAACAAAGTTCTATGATTCCGAGGAAAACTACGATGGTGGCCGGTTACCCAATTGGCCATGGTCGGAATTTGATGGCCCTGGCAACTATGGGGAACTTGTTAAACAAGTAGTTATTACTGGCCCATTAAATTTGGAAGGCAGTTCTCCAGATACATTTTTAGGAAACATGCCTAATCTTACAAAAATAGTTGGAATGTCAAATTTGAGAACATCTAAAGGGACAAACTTCAATTCTATGTTTCATGGAGACAGTTCCTTGGAAGTGCTGGATCTTTCGAACAAAGATATGTCAGCTGAAATGGAAGAGGCAAATATGCTCGCCCTTAACTACGGTGGAAGTGATATCAAGAATAACAAAATAAGTAAACTTATTTTAGGGCCAGCAATTATGCTTGGTGTAAAAGAATATTATGATGCTGATTTGGCTTTCCCAGATGGTTCCGACAAATGGCAATCTGCATCAGATAGTACACAAGTTTATACACCACAACAATTAATGGCTCTTTATAGCAAGGGCAATCCCAATCATCCGACAAAAGTGGAAACATGGATTCCGTATACTAAAGCAAGCTTAAATTTGCAAAAGACTGTGGAGATTCATACAGATGAAAAATTGATCCTAGTATGGCTTTTATTTCGGCTACCGATGCAAGCGGAAATAAACAGAGTTACCAACAGGCACTGGCAAATGGGTTAACCGTTAATTTGAATCGGCTAGATGCCACGAAAGCTGGACAATATGTGGTTAAATATAGTTATCTGGGGGAAACTGGTACTGTCAATGTCATTGTAACAAACAAGCCAACTCCGGCTCCAACACCAGTCAACAATGGCGGCGAGTCGAATAATGCAAGCACTAACACCAACTCAAATAACAACGCGTGGAATCCGACTAGCTCAACTACAACAAGCCAGCCGGCCGAACCAAACTATGCCGCTGTTCAGGGCTCTGCTGTTTATGCCACCAAAGGTATCTACATGTATAAGAATGCCAACTTTAAGAAGAGTCAACGGATTGCCAAATATCCCAAGGCCAAGCGAGTTAACCGCCCAATGTTTGTCGTAACCGGTTATGCGCGTTCCAACAATGGCACATTGAGGTACAGGGCTCGTGATGTTAACCACGGTAAGAAGACGGCTAATAAGGTGGGGTACATTACCGCAAGTCGCAAGTACGTTGTTAACGTTTATTACAAGACAATGCCTAAGAATAAGAAGATCACTGTCATTGCCAAGAGGGGCGTTCATGCATACAGGAACGTTAATTTAACTGGTAAGGCTAAAACTTACAAGAATGGCAAGCATCTTCGCGTTAAGAAAATTGTTAAGCATAATTTGACCACTCGTTATCAATTGAGTAATGGTACTTACCTGACAGCTAATAAGAAATTAGTGATTCAAGGAAACTATTAATTCAGTAAATTATCAAGTCAATTAAAATGAAATCCAGTTAGAAATTGTCGCCAGTACAGATCGGCCTTCTAACTGGATTTTATTGTATTCTTAAAAAAGCTTGTGAAATGGAAATGAGCTGGCTAGGGTGGTCAGTACCCAATCATTTCCCTTGCCACAAGAGATTTAGATGCTTCATTTCTCCGCCAATAAGACTCATTTGTTGCATTTCACAAGTAGCCTGCTATATTTAAGTTAGGCTTGAAAACGTAATCATTTATAATTGGTGAAGGGGGATTTAAAATGTCTATTAAAAAGGTAACTGTTGCTGGTAGTGGTGTATTAGGTAGTCAAATCGCGTTTCAAAGTGCCTTCAAGGGCTTTGACGTAACCGTTTATGGTATTAGTCAAGCGGCTGTTGATCAGGCTGAGAAGCGAATTAAGGGATTGCGCCACGCTTATCGGCATGATATTGCGGCCACCGATGAAGAATTCAATGCCGGAATTACCCGTCTAAAGTTTACTGACGATCTTGCCGGAGCCGTTAAGGACGCTGATTTGGTGATTGAAGCGATCCCGGAAAATCCGGATATCAAGCACGATTTTTACAAGAAGTTGGCAACTTTAGCGCCCAGTGCGGCAATCTTTACAAGTAATTCGTCAACTTTAGTACCAAGCATGTTTGCGGCAGATACTGGCCGGCCAAAACAATTTCTGAATATGCACTTTTCCAACCAAGTTTGGTTGAATAACACTGCCGAAATTATGGGTTCACCAGAAACCGATCCGGCCATCTATCAAGAAATTGTGCAGTATGCACGAGATATTGGGATGGTGCCGATTCAGCTTAAAAAGGAACAGCCCGGCTATATCTTGAACTCACTATTAATGCCGTTGAATGCGGCGGCAGGGATGCTTTGGCTGAAAGGAATTGCCGATCCAAAGATGATTGATCGTACCTGGATGGTTGCCACTGGCGCACCGTGGGGACCATTTGGTATTCTGGATGCGGTTGGTATTCGAACCGCCTACAATATTACCTTGGCGGCGGCTAACCGGAACCCGGCTGTTAAACCATTGGCAGATGCTTTCAAGAAGATGCTTGATGAAGGCAAACTGGGGGTTGAATCAGGTGAAGGATTCTACAAGTATCCGAACCCGGAGTATAAGACCAAGAAATTCATTGAAGGGTGAATTAGGTAGCTAATCAAAAGAGTCTTCAGCTTGTGAAAGTTAAAAATAGGATCAAAGATTTATAAAAGGATATTTGCAGTTAATAGAAAAAGTCCCGTAAGGCCAGTGTTGAAAAATATTGGCTTTACGGGACTTTTGTAAACACTGAAGAGGAATTACCACGTTGCTGTATCAGGGTCGGTTGCTAAGCCAAATTTACCGTGAAAACCATCAATCGTCTTCATGTCAGCATTTGATAGGTTGAAGTCAAAGATGTCGGCATTTTCTTTGATGTACTTTTCATGAACCGACTTTGGCAGTGGGAGAAAGCCATGCTGCAACGACCAACGAAGGACAACCTGAGCAGGCTGCTTGCCATACTTTTTCGCAATTGGTTCAAGTTCAGGAATCTTGAAGACACCACCAGTTCCAAGTGGGCTGTATGCTTCAGTCAAGATATCATGGTTATCGTTATATTCAATTACCGCCGGCTGCATATCTGACGGGTTGATGAACATTTGGTTGACCATTGGCTTGACCTTCGCCGTTTCTAATAACGCATCCAAGTGTTTGGGACGGAAGTTGGAAACCCCGATAGCTTTAGCGGTACCGTGATCGTAGAATTCTTCCATGGCCCGCCAAGTCTCGGCGTTTGTTTCTTGCCAATTATCCCGGAATTTAATCGGATTCGGCCAGTGAATCAAGTAAAGATTGACATAATCGAGACCGAGGTTTTCAAGCGATTTGCCAAAGGCTTCTTTGGTCGCTTCGTAGCCGTGATCGTTATTCCATAGTTTCGTGGTGACGAATAGGTCTTCACGTGGAACGCCACTATCCTTAATGGCTTGGCCAACTTGTTTTTCGTTACCGTAACCTGCGGCAGTATCGATGTGGCGATAGCCGGCGTTTAGTGCAGCTAAAACGGAATGATAAGCCTCGTCGCCAGTCGATTGCCAGGTTCCAAAACCAACTTGGGGTATTTTGACGCCGTTGTACAACGTGTACGTATCTGTTAATGACATTAAATGATCCCTCCTATAAGTGAATCTATTTCCATTTTAATGGAATGACTAAATTGCGACAACCATTCGCACTCAGAGGTTCATGGGAAAAGTGAGCGGAGTAAAGCGGTTAGAAGTCAGAGCGTAAGTCTCCTCGGGGAGAAATTCCCGGTCTTGGAATTTTTCTCCGAAGTGCTTACGAGCAGGCTTCTGCTTTACGGAGCGGTCCTAAGAAAAAGCGGTCCATGGAAGAATGTTCACCGGTTTGAAGGGGATGGCCAATTTCTTTGAAGCCATATTCTTGATAAAGATGAATGGCGGTGGTTAATGCGTGGTGGGTTTCAAGGTAGAGCTTTTTATAACCACTTTGTCGAGCAAACTTGACCGCAGCATCCAACAAGTGATAGCTGAGGTGTTGACCCTGGGCTTTCTTGGTCAAATAGAGCTTTTGGAGTTCAGCCACGCCAGCTTCTTCCCCGTATTCCGCGATGCCATTACCACCGAGGACGTTGCCGTGCTCACTAACAGCAACAAAGTATTGACGGTTGGGGGATGCAGAGTAGTAGGCACTCAGGTTATTGAGCTCCGGGTCAAAATAAGCGGTGCTAGGAATATTTAAGCCAAATGATTTTAATGAATGTTTGATGATCCGTGCCAAACTGGCATCGTCTTGCTGCTTGATGGGGCTGATTGTGACCAAGTAAGTCGCCTTCTTATTCCAAATTTGTGCTTTAGATAATAACACGATTTGATTGTGAAGCAAAGGGCATGTGAACGCTTTAAGTGATATAATTGCATTAATTGAAATTTCAATGCCTTTGGAGGGGATAATTTATGACCAAAAAAGTAGCGATTGTAACTGGTGCATCATCTGGAATTGGCAAGCAAATTGCTAAGAATTTGTTTCGAAATGGGATGGATGTGTATGCTTTGGCTCGGCGCGTTTATAAAATGAACGAGCTGGATGACTTGGGCATTCACACGCTCCATCTCGATGTTGCCGATCAGGACGAAATTGATGAAGTTGTGAGCCAAATTGCCGACGAGGCCGGTCGAATCGACGTTTTGGTAAACAATGCCGGGTTAGGAACGTTTGGTTCGGTTGAAGAAGTTGACCTTTCTGAAGGTGAATACGAATTCAAGGTGAACGTTTTTGGAATGGTCAAAATGATTCAGGCGGTCTTGCCAACAATGCGCGAGCAGAGGAGCGGCCGAATTATTAATATGTCCTCAATGGATGGCAAGCTGGCGAGTTTGATGGGTGCCTGGTATGTGGGATCCAAATTTGCGATTGAAGGCATTAGTGATTCATTACGGATGGAACTCAAACCATTTGGCATCGATGTGGCAGTCATTGAACCGGGGGCGATTCAGTCAAATTGGAAAGGCATTGCGATTGATAAACTGATGGAAGTGTCCGGAGAAGGTCCATACGCGGCAATGGCAAGGCAGACAGGTGACTTTTTTGCATTAGCGTATAAGTTTGCCTCAACACCAAGAGTCGTTGCCAGAATGGTTGATAGGGCTGCCTTAGCTCGTCGGCCAAAGACCAGATATGCAGGTGGCGCGGGGGCAATGCCAATGCTGTGGGCGAGAAAAGTATTGCCAGATAGATGCTTAGATGCCTTGAATTTGGCGATGTATAAATACACCCAAAGAATTGTCAATAAGCAAACTGCCTTCAACAGGTGAGCTAAGAAAAGGCCATTGACTAAAAATTTCGAATACAGTATTCTTAAATAGTACAACACTAGGGGTGCCGCTGATGAACGGCTGAGATAAGTCTGAGAGATTTGGACCCTTGGAACCTGTGAGCTAGGACTTGCGTAGGAAAGGTGTAGAGTGCGAAAAGCAACGGGTTGGCGCGGTTGCCTAAGGAACTTCTGGTTAAAATCCTGGTTCTGGGTTTTAACCAGAAGTTCCTTAGGCAGTTAGCGTCAGTTGCTTTGAGCACGTTTCCACTAGGTGAAAGCAAAGCCACCAATCACCCAGTGGAAAGCAATATTTTTAAATTCTGAAAAATATTCACATCATACCGACCCAACGAGGAGCTCCAGGCAATTTCAATGTCTGCGCTCCTCTTTTTTGGACAATTGTGCTGTACTTACTTATCTTAGGACAGCTGCGCCGGGCAGAAACTTCCACATAAGCACCTTCTGCAAAAATTCCAAAAGCGGAAATTTCCGCTGAAGGAGACTTATGTTCCAGTTTCTAAGCGCCCAGCTCCGCTCACTTATCTTAGGACAGCTCTTCCAAGCAGAGATCTGCATGTAAGCACCTCGAACAAAAATTCCCACAACCGGAATTTCTGTTCGAGGAGACTTACACTCCGATCTCTAACCGCTTTGGTGCACTCACTTTACCTTAAAGGAGCGTGAAAACTGTTATTAACAATATATTCTAATATGTTTCTATATGTTTTCATGTATACGAGGCGAGTATACATGAAACCAAAAGAATTGGCTGAACGTTTAGGGGTATCGGTTAAGACCTTGCAAAAATTGGATAGTCAAGGAAAACTCCCCGCTAAACGCACTGTCACGAACCGTCGTTATTATACTGAGGCCGATTATTTAAAAGCAATTGGTCAACCCAAGGCTAACCGCAAAAATGTTATTTATGCTCGGGTATCAACCGCAGCGCAGCAGGATGATTTACGTGATCAAGTTGAGTTCCTTAGACAATATGTAAATGCAAAAGGGATCATCGTTGATCAAGTAATCACTGACGTCGGGAGTGGCTTAAATTATAAGCGCAAAAAGTGGAACCAATTGCTTGATGAAGTGATGCAATCCAAAGTCAACCAAATTTATATCGCCTATCCTGATCGTTTTATCCGATTTGGCTTTGACTGGTTCCAGCAATTTTGTGCAAAATTTGGCACCGAAATTGTGGTGGTCAATAATGAACAATTTTCCCCTGAAGCGGAAGTTGTTCAAGACTTAATTTCAATTATTCATATGTTTTCCAGTCGGGTAGACGGACTGCGAAAGTACAAAAAGAAAGTGAGTGACGATCATGACGTTAGCCACCTACAAAGTTGAAATTAAACCAACCAATGAACAAGCCTATCTAATTGATCGCCATATTGGCGGTAGCCGTTGGGCATATAACCTTTTTCTGGAAATAAATCAAAAACGATACCAAGACGGCTATTGGTATATGGGAGCTTACGAGTTCGCCAAATGGTTTAATAATGAATATTTACCTGCCAATCCGGACGATTTATGGATCAAAGACTATTACGCCAAATCAACTAAACAGGCGTTTATCGACGCTGATACGGCGATGAAGCGGTTTTTTAAGCACCAAAGTGGCTACCCCAAATGGCGTTCCTATAAGCGTCATCAAGGATCGTATTACTTTGTTAAAAATAGTTCCAAGCAAACGATCGTTTCTGAACGTCACCGCATTAAACTCCCAAAGCTCGGTTGGGTACGATTCAAAGAAGATGGTTATTTACCAACGGACTTTGAGCATTATGTGGTTAAATCCGGTCGGATTAAAGAACAAGCGGGACGTTATTATCTTACGTGTCTGGTTGAACAACCAGAACAACTTCATGAACTCTTGTTAGGTGATCCAATTGGGATTGATCTCGGGGTTAAAGAATTTGCCGTTATCGATGATGGCACTATTTATCGCAACCGGAACAAGGATCATCAAGTTAAACGAATTCGAAAACGATTAAGACGCACACAAAGAAAATTATCCCGTCAGTATATTGCATATAAAGCTCGTAAAACGAAAGAAGGAAAATCTGCTACTGACCTCAACCTGGCCAAAACAGAGCGGAAATTGCAACGTCTATACCAACACTTACACAACATTCAGACTGATTACCAAAATCAAATTGTCGCTAACTTGGTGAGAACCAAACCGAATTGGGTGTCAATTGAGGATTTGAATGTTAAAGGCATGATCAAAAATCGCCATTTAGCCAAAGCAGTTAACCAACAAGGGTTCTATAATTTCAGAACTAAGCTGATTAACAAGTGCCAACAATTGGGAATCGCGGTCCATCTCGTGAATCGCTTTGAGCCCACATCAAAGATATGTCACCAATGTGGATACAAAAAAGTTGATTTATCATTGAGTGAACGCATTTATAGATGCCCTAATTGTGGCAACGTGACCGATCGCGATATTAATGCTGCGTTGAATATTAGAGATACTGACAACTTTGTTTTAGCCTACTAACCAGGCGACAAAGAATGTACCGGTGGCTAGCCGGGAATTTACGCTTGTGGACTATCATATCAACCATAGTAGAGAGCTTGTGTCGAGGTGGGATAGGATGAAGCAAGAAAAATCTGGATATACATTCAGGTATATTTTCAGTAGCAGAAAATCATGAAAATAGATTTGCTGGATACATTGCGAGAAAAGAACCCGATTGCTTTTAATATTTCTAACTTTGTTACGGTTCAAGACGTTGCCAACGGGATTAATGCCTTGGGAGCCTCACCGATCATGTCAGAAGAACAAAATGAAGCAGAAGCCATGGTTAAGATGTGCAACTCAGTCACCATCAACCTGGGCGCCTTTACAGAACCTCAGTTGGAGCAAATTGCCACGGTCTGTGCATTTGCCAACAAAGAAAAGAAACCGATTGTGGTTGATCCGGTCGCAGTTGGTGCCGTTGAATACCGAACCGAGCGTTGCAATGAGTTATTGGATCAAATTGATGTGGCCGTTATTCGGGGAAACGCGGGTGAAATTGCAGCTCTGGCAGATGTTGAATGGAACTCAAAGGGAATTGATGCTGGTGAAGGATCCGGTGACCTTGAAGAAATTGCCAAAAAACTAGCCAACAAACGAAACTGTGTCGTCGTGGAAAGTGGCAAGACTGATATTATCACGGATGGCGAGGCAGTGGTTCGAGTTTTCAATGAAACGGATCTCTTCAAACTGCATGTAGGTTCGGGTGATATGTTGTCCAGTACGATTGGCTGTTTCTGTGGTGTTGAAAGTGATGCGTTTGAAGCAGCCCAAACGGCAACGGCAGTGTTTGACGTGGCCGGTGAATTGGTTGCCAAGTCAATGAAACAACCACTAGCAGGTTCGTTTGGCCCCCAGTTGATCGATAAGCTGCATTTGATAGACGTAAAGACGGTGGAGAAGTGGGCGGAATATGAATAGAAAAGAGTGCGAAACCAAGCGGGAATAACCGGAGCATAAGTCTCCGCCAACGAAAATCCTGGTTTTGGATTTTTGTTGGTGGTGCTTATGTGCAGGTTATTGCTTGGTTGAGCACGTTTCCACTATGTAGCCAAGTAATGGTAATCCTGGGTTTTGGATTTTTGAGTAAGGTGCTTATGTGCAGATTCCTGCTTGATTTCGCACGTTTCCGCTATGTAGCCAAGCAGTGGAAATTCTGGTTTTGAATTTTGATCAGAAGTTCCTTAGGCAGTTAGCGTCAGTTGCTTTGAGCACGTTTCCACCATGTAGCCTAAAACAACATAAATCCTGGTTTTGGATTTATGGATGAGGAGGCTTAGGTGCAAGTTTCTGCTTGGTTTCGCACGTTTCCACTATAATAAATCATTTCAAATCAATAAGGACCAAAAAGAGGAGCACTTAACATGATTAATCAAACGATTCAAACGTTGACAATTGCTGGCACAGATAGTGGCGGTGGTGCTGGCGTGATGGCGGATATTAAAACGATGCAGGAGCGGCATGTGTTTGCTGCTGCGGTGGTGGTTGCCGTGACCGCCCAAAATACGATTGGCGTTCAAGATTTTATGGCAATGCCAAAGAAAATGATCGACGAACAATTTGCCTCTGTAGCGGGCGATTTGAAGATTCGCGCATGTAAGACGGGGATGCTTGCAGACGTTGCCACAGTAGAAGCTGTTGTCGAAAATCTGAAGAAGTATGACTTGGGTCCCTTAACGGTAGATCCTGTGATGATTGCGAAAGGCGGTGCCCGACTGCTGTCTGAAGATGCAATCGCAACGGTTCGAAATGACTTATTGCCATTAGCGGATTTGTTGACACCGAATCTGCCTGAAGCTGAAGAATTGACTGGAGCTAAAATCGAAACCAAAGATCAAATGATCACGGCTGCCAAGAAGCTTCAAGCCCTTGGCGTCAAAAACGTCATCATCAAGGGCGGCCACCAGACAAGCTCAAAAGAATCTTCAGATTTTGTGCTCCTTGAAAGTGGCAAGTCTTTTTGGGTCAGCTCCCCGAGAATCGATACGGTCCGTACCCATGGAACTGGTGATACTCTATCGTCTTGTATCACAGCTGAAATTGCGAAGGGTAAGGACATGGAGACAGCAATTCGAATTGGTAAGAAATATGTCCAGGCAACCATTGCCAATGGAATTGAAGTTGGCCATGGTCATGGCCCGCTAAATCACTGGGCGAAAATTTCTGACGAGGAGGGTAACGATTAAAATGGGAATGAAATTTGATCTGTCAATGTTGCGAAGCTATTTCATTGCCGGTACTCAGGATATCAAGGACGACCGGACCCTCGAAGAAGTTTTGAAGCAAGCACTGGAAGCCGGTATCACGGCATTTCAATATCGTGAAAAGGGGCCAACGTCACTGACTGGCGATGCGAAGCTGAAATTAGGCCAAAATCTGCGGGCATTATGTACTGACTATCAAGTGCCGTTTATTGTTGATGACGATGTGAAACTAGCGCTTAAAACCAACGCGGATGGCATTCACGTTGGTCAAAAAGATGAACGGGTGACCAAGGTGATCGATCAGGTGGGTGGTCGGCTATTCGTTGGCTTGTCGTGTGATACTGCTGCGCAAGTTCAGGTTGCCAATGAAACGGCCGGCATCAGCTACATCGGCAGTGGCCCAGTATTTCCGACTGGTTCTAAATCCGATGCAGATCCGGTTATTGGCGTTGATGGGTTGGCCAAACTCGTGATCGTCAACCAGTTGCCAGTTGTCGCGATCGGCGGAATTACCGAGGATAATCTCAAAGCGCTACCAGCTACTGGGGTTGCCGGAACATCAGTGATTTCAATGATTGCCCAGAGTGATGACATTTTTCGAACGGTTAAAGCGATGAACGCTGTCTTTGACAAATAAAGCGAAATTTCGGTTATTTGTGAAGAACATGATAGAATATCAAGTATCAGATTTGGCTAGTCTAATTGACTAGTCTTTTTTAAATGATTGGTGGTCTCTCGATGACAAATAATAAAGCAAAGCAAAACTTGTCGGCAAAATTAGCAAACATTCAAAACCAAATTGACCTCAGCAAAGCTCATAAGATTACGCCAACTCAATTAGATCATAATCCCCGCCGTTTCCGAGTTCAGCCGCAGAATAATGTGACCGACCCAAATTGGCTGACCAACAATTTGGAACAGAGGCAGGCTCGCGTGAAACAGCTTGAGGATAAGTATCCACTTCATAAAGTGTATTTTAATCGGATTTCGCACATGGGCTGGACTTGGATCGATCAGATGCCACTAGACTCAAAGCAAATTGGCGAGCTGATGAAATTGAATGTGCATGATCTGAATAAAACGTTCGAGGACGCTTTGACGGCTCATTCATTTGAATTGTTAAACGCTAATTTTGATGACTTGGCAGATTCGCTGGATAAAGGGCACGCCAAGCAAGTCAGGATGATTAAAGACCTGATTAATTTGGATCCTAAATACCATCTGGTTTTGTTCAACACCTTGTTTGCGATTCTGGAAGAAACGACCATTAAAAAATATGGTCAGCCGCACACTGCAACGTGGAATTATAATCCAGCCTTGAACGTTGTGAAACGGATCACCCACCAGATGCACAGCGATCAACAGCGGCGATTTGGCAGATTACTGGAATTAAACGAGTTGAATGTCGTAATGGGATTATACAAGTACGCTGATTTTAATGATTATACGTTAAAAACGATGCCGTATTCTCGCCACACCGTTGAGCACGGCAGATTTGACCCAAGCAATTTAACCTTTACCCAGTTCATGCAGCTGGTGTTGATTTGCAGAAACATTGCCTGGTCGCTGAAAAATTGACGGAAAAATAATGCAAATATCTTGAAAAAAGAAAAAGCCACGAAAAAATGAGCCATATCCCAAACCGCAATACTAACCTTGGGATATGGCTCATTTTCCATTATTTGGGGTCACTCCATATTAAATCCTTCAACATGAGCTTGGGGGACCTTGGCAATAGTTCCCGTCATCGATTTCATGACGTCCGTATTGTTGCGAGTGTAATAGTAAACCTTGTGAGGAGTAAAATCTGGCGACTTCACTTTATATTCTTCTAGGACTGGTTGCGTAAAACCTGCCACGTTTTTTTCGGTAATTCGAGCAATTGTGACATCTTGGGTATTCGGCGTTCCAAATGCTTTCCAGCCTTGGGTGTTTGTGGGGCCAAACACAAAATAGTTTCCTGAACGGGTGTAGTTGGTCGTGGGCGACGCGGTTCTGACACCATCTTTGTAAAAGGTAAATTCAGTTTCATTGCCGTACCAGTTACCGCGAAATGCTTTTGAAACGGCATTGGGGTTGGCCGCGGCGGCATTGTCGCGTTCGTTTGAATTGACACCGGAAACAACGACTATGGTGCAGAAGATTAACGTCAATAAAATAGTTATTGTTGATCTTTTCATGATGAATCACTTCTTTCACACCCTGAGTGTACCAATCTTATGTAAATAACGTGTAAATTTCTTGTATCAAGTCTGTACAGTTTTTTTGATAGGCGGAAAAATAACCCAACCGCGTTAATCATGTTACACTGGAATTACTTACTCGTTACATATATTAGGTTTAGATAAAATTCCACGGATTTGCTTGCGAAAGGGCAACAAACCGTTAATATGGAACTTGAGTAATAAATCATATATTGAATTAAGGTGGGATAGTTATGAAGGGACATTTTAAGCTAGCCGTTTCAGTGGCTTTCTTATTTGCTTCGGTCGGCATCTTTGGTGTTGGCTCAAGTGTCCAGGCGGATGTGATTGATAATCCGGGTACGGCCGGATCGATCAGCCAGGTTAATTCTGGTAATGTCTTAAAGGACTATGATGAGAATTCCCTCAACAAGGTTGATAATTCGACTCCTGAGGGGAATATGAGTAAAAAGTACACCAAATATAGCCTTGATCCAACGGGCTATAATTATGGTAATAGTTATTCAACCATTGCTGGGAGTTCACAGAGTACATCTTTTAAGACAAAATGGTTCTTACCAGATGGTTTCAACGTTTCTGATTATCAACATGGTAATTTTCAGAGTGTAACTTTGGATGATGAAGGTAACATTTACTTCATCGAATCAAATGGAACGAACACTAATAAAGGGGCCATCGTTAAATTTAACCTTGCTAAGCTTCAACAGTTGGGGGTTAATTCCGATATCCTGTTACTGTGGAAGGCCTTTGATTACTTTAACCCATTCTCTGATGAGGGACTGCAACACAACCAAGAATATGATCAGATCAACAGCCAATTACAAGGGGCATTTGATCAGGTTAAATCTTTGACGAAGACCTTGAACCAGAATCAGTCATGGCAGAATAACCAGGTGAACTACCAAAAGAACGCCCAAAAGTGGTATAAGAGCTGGAAAGCCAAGAAGGCTAAGAATACTAAGATTGCCAAATCATACAGGTATTCTTATGCAAGCCGAAATAAGGCCAAGAAGGTTGTTAAACAAGCAACTGCTAAGATGGCTAAGTGGATGAAGTCCTATCAGATGCACAAAGCTAAGGTTGCTAAGTATGACACGAAGATTTCTGGTATTCAAAATCAATTGAATACTTACCAGAGTCAAATTGACGCTGCGAAGGCCCAGAATCCAGAAATGTTTAAGTACGTTGAAATTGCGCAAACTGCTCAATTGAGTCCGGAAGTTGATATTGGTCATGGTCAAACATTGTCATTTAACCCAGATAACGGCCATATCTACTTAGCGGAAGATAATACGTTAACGGATTTAGCATCCCGTGACGATAACAACACCGTCTTCGAAATGGATCCAGATACGTTGAAGCCAATTCGTGAATACAACTTCAAGATGTATCATGGTGACAGTGCCAACTTGCAATTGCATACCTTAGCGTTTGACAATGATGGCAATGCCTATTGGGGCCGTAAATACAATGGCGGGTACATCTTCTTCTATGGTCGCCTCGATCAAAATGGTGTCAGCTTCCAGGCTTCATCATCATATGTCGGTAATCGTGGTGGCTCAACCAACCAAGGGGTTGCAGTTAACCCTGCGAATAATCGATTGTACTTCGTTTCCGATGATATCTTAACGTCAGTGCCAACCAGCAAGATCCAAAGTGGTAACTTCTCGGCAAGTGACGTGCATTACCAAGCATTTAATTCGGGCCGTGAGTTCGAGAGCTTAGCGTTTGACCAAGATGGTTACGGCTACTTGTTAGCCTTATGGCCACCAGAGTTGATGCAATCGACGGATCCGCTAAATTAAAAGTAAGTGTGCGGAGAAAAGCGTTTAGGCGCGGTAATATAAGCATAACTCCCCTAAAATCCTGGTTCTGGATTTTAGGGGAGTTATGCTTATATTGTTAGCGCCTGCTTTTCGGAGCACCATTCGGCTATGTAATGCCGGAAATCCTGATTTTGGATTTTAGAGAGGTTGGGCTTATATTTTTAGCGTCAGCTTCTTGAAGCACGTTTAATCTATGTAATGGCGGGCCCATCCTGATTTTGGATTTTTGAGAGGCCCTTCTTATATTGTTAGACAAGCGTCTGCTTTTCGGAGCACCCTTCGGCATTGTAATGGCGCAGATCCTGATTTGAAATCTTAATGTTGGTACAGACTTTGATTGGCAAATATTCAACTCGCAGCGCAATTTCTTGCCATGATTGATAAAACAAGCTATCTTTGAATTAAACGTAAGGGTAACCGTAATGGGAGGTTGTTATCATGATGAGCCTGAGCTATACAGAGCAATTTGCGTTGTGCGTGTTGGGACAGAAGCCAAAACTGAATGCCTTTAAAAAACGAGACGTCGCCTCTTGCCTGCTGCTATCAGAAATTGTTGAGTTACTTCGTGATGGGAGTCTCCAACTGACTGCAGATGATAAGATGGTCGTCGGCCCCGGCGCCAAGCCTTCCAAAGATTATTTGGTGCCAGTCGCCAGAGATATTCAAGGCCGTAAGTTGCAGACAATTAATAGTTATATCAAAAATGCTGTTTTGTCCGTCAGAAAAAAACGGGTGACGGAATTTGCGGCGGCACTTTGTAACTCGTTAATCAGTGACAATATGCTGGACGAAGATGAGAATAAATACTACGTCAATCAAACGGTGATCGACCGCAGTTTAACGGAACTCTATCATGATTTGACAACTAATAAGGAGCCCCACGAAGTAACGGTAATGTTGGCAATGCTGCTGATTAATTCAGGCTTGTTCAAGAGTTATTTCCCAAAGGATGAGGCGACGCAAATTCAACTGCGGTTGAAAGAAGTCGCAAAGTCAGATCAGTATCCGTTAATTTCGGATGTGATTAAAAGGGTACACACCGAATTGTCTCGGATTGTTGCCAGCGTGCGAAGAGAAGCAATTTGAGTTTCGATTGAAAAAACGGTTAATTCCAAAATATAAGCCAATCACCTGGACATTCGAGTTTTGAATGTTGGCATGATTGGCTTATATTTTAAGGATTGCTTTTTGACTTAAGTTTTAGCAATATCGTATTCGAAAGTTCAAAGTGGTTGAATATCAACCAGCTTCTTGCTTTCACGTTTTTATTCGACTGGGTACTTTGCCTTGAGGGCATTTAAGGCTGTCACGTAAACCATCGTCGGCTTTTTGCCAGCCAGAAAATCAGCAACGTCAACTTCACTGACAGCCATTCCCTTGAGCCAAGCAGTTTCTGACAAATGTGCTGACGCTTTGATGGCCCTCAGCTTTGCCAACAGTTCTGCTGGCGTTAAGCTCAACAGGTAAAGCCGTTGAATCTGCTTCAAGACGGATTCGTAAATACCAGGGGCGGCCTTCTTCTGATTGTATTCAGCAACTTCCGCCGGCGTGAATTCCACAATATTGAACAAGTAGTCATCGGGGAGCTTCAATTTATCTTGGTAATCTTTGATCTTCATAAACAATTCATCAACAGACATTCTAAAACCTCACATTAATTTAGTGTCATGCATCTATTTCATGATAAGGCAAAATGGGGAAGATTGCTACTGGAGATGAATTGGACATCATTTAAATGACTAAAACCACCATTCGGACTGGATAACTTCTTCCGAATGGTGGCTTTTTAATTAACTGGCATAGGCGCGTTTAATTGCTTCCACATCATTATTGGTAATTTGGCGGCCAACCGGGGTCGGATTCATGATGCTGTGATCGGAATCCGAATGTCCCAAGCCGCTCGCGTGACCGAGCTCATGTTCGGCAACCCGAGTGCGGTCTGATTTAGAATATTTGTGATCGTTGCAAGTGTTGTCATACACAATCGCGGTAGCAACCTTTAGTAGTGGCAGGTTATTCAACCGCGTTTGATTATAAAAAGTCGTGGTACATAAGCCGGAATGTTCGGGCCGAACCGCAGTGCTGGCATCCAAATGAACGTCTGGCGTTTCGCCATTAGCCTTAACCAACTTAATGACGTTAAATTGATTCCAGTTATCAACGGCCGTCTGCCAAATGTCTCGATAGTAATCGCTATGAGTGTCGAGCTTGTATTTGATCGTTGAACTTTTCCAGCGATATCTGACCGGGGTCGCCACCTCATCCTGCTGTTTGACGGCATATTCCGGCTGAAAATTGCGCTGTTGAGAATTAGACTTGGAATTCTTTTTTTTCGTCACTTTTTTCTTTGCAGGCTTGCTCTTTTTTTTCGGCGCCTTTTTCTTGGTGGCCTTCTTTTTGGCCTTGGCATGGCTAACCGTTTGGCTTTCCGAGTTGATTGGTGCAGACAGCTCATCCACTTTGGTCATTCCTAAAATGATTACAACCAGTGATATAATGGCAATTCCTAATTTTAACAATCGTTTCATGACAATCTCTCCTTTGGGCTTGGGGCGCGGATTGCGATCAGGCAAAACGCGTCTACAAGTATTTAGTCCCCACTAAATTTCCCTCAGAAGTTGTCACTTAACTATATCCTTATGATAACTATTAATTATTAACACGTCATTTTTAACGCCTATCCACAGCTTCGGTAGGCAAAACGGCTAATCTGCGTTAGAATAACACAAGCACTTTAGCTAGACAGACATTGGAGGTACTCATGAGCTACTTAGAATTACGCAACATCAAGAAATCATATTACTTGGGCAACCAGGAATTCCCAGTATTAACCGGGATTGACTTGTCATTTGATCAAGGGGAATTTGTCTCGATCCTCGGTGAATCTGGTGGTGGGAAGACCACTCTGATGAACATTATCGGTGGCCTGGATAGTAATTACTCCGGGGATGTCGTGTTGAACGGCAATTCCTTGCGCCATGATACTTCCAAACAATTGGACGCATACCGACGCCAGACGATTGGGTTTATTTTCCAAAATTTCAACTTAATTAGTCATTTGACGATTTTCGAAAATGTCATGGTTTCCTTGGAAATGACAACGTTAAGCCATAAGCAGCAGGAACAGCGGGCTCGAGAACTGTTGACCAAAGTTGGCTTAAAAGAACATATGAAGAAGTACCCTAACCAAATTTCTGGCGGTCAAAAACAACGGGTGGCAATTGCCCGCGCTTTGGCTTCTGATCCTGAAATTATCATCGCTGACGAACCAACAGGAGCCCTGGATAGTCAAAATACTCAGGAAATTTTGCAGCTGTTGGACGAAATTGCGACCGATGGTAAATTAGTGATCACCGTGACTCATTCACAGACGGTGGCCGATTTCGGGACCCGAATTGTTCGTTTGGCCGATGGAAAAATCGGCGAGGATAAAACCATTAAAGAACCATACAAAGCCAGCGCTGCCAACGAATTATCAACGCGAACGTTGAAATTTGGCGCCACTTTGAAGATGGCGCTGGAAAACATGAAGTATAACTTGAAACGAAACCTGCTCATTGTTTTCGGCGCGGCGATCGGAATTTTTAGTGTCATTGTGATGCTGGGGCTTGGAAACGGTGTGCAGGGTTACATCAACCACGAAATTTATTCGCAGGTGAACCCGAATGCCGTTCAGGTTACGAAAAATGTGTCAACGGATTCCAGCCCGGATATGAGTAAGATTAATGTGAACGCGAAGGATAAATCGCGGATTAAGAACATTAAGAACGTGCAAAGCATTGATAACGGCTTCTTCGTTCAGGGTGGCAGCCAATTGCGCCAGGGAAGAAAGACCGCGTCAGTGTCGTTTATGCAGACGTATAATAAGACAATTCTGAATAAGAGTATTTCCAAAGGCAAGGCGCCTAAAGACGGGCAGATTATGCTGACAAAGGAAATTGCTGAGAAGTTTAACAAGAAGAACCCTAATTCGATGGTGGGTAAGAAGATTACCTTTTATCAGAATACGTTGAATAAGCAAAAACGGCCGGTTGTATTGACACGGACATTGACGGTGAGTGGCGTTTCCAAAGCCAACACGGGTTCCACATCAGTGACCTATAACACGATGAAGTCGATTTACCATTCCAAAGGCTTGAGCATTAAGCCAAACTTCGTGACGGTTGAAATTGCTGGCAACGTTAAGAACGTGAAGCCGGTGACTAACAAAATCAAGGCATTCAAGAATGAAAAGGGTAAGGCAGCTTACCAGATCACTGGAGTTGGTGGCTTTGTAGATACGTTGAATACCTATATCACGCTAGCAGTTAACGTGTTGGCAACGATTGCCGGGATTTCACTGTTAGTATCGGCCATTATGATCATCGTCGTACTCTATATCAGTGTTTCCGAACGAACCAAGGAAATTGGTATCTTGCGGGCATTGGGCGCCTCAAAGGGCAGTATCAGGAACCTGTTCTTCTCGGAAGCCTTCTTCATTGGCTTGTTCTCCTCAGTCTTAGCGATTGTTTTAGCGGAAATTCTCCAGTGGGGTGCCAATAGCATTGCCCAGTCGGGAATCAACTATTCAATCATGCAAATATCAACGGGAAACTTAATTTTCGGCTTCTTGGTATCAGTCATCATCTCGCTGTTGGCGGCATTGGCTCCAGCGGGAAAGGCTGCAAGGCTGGATCCGATTGAGAGTTTGAGCTATGAATAATAAGTGAGCGGAGCAAAGCGGTTAGAAAGTGGAGTCTAAGTTACTCCGACCGAAAGCCAGGGGTCTCGGCTTTTGGTCGGAGTGACTTAGGCGCAACTTTCTGCTTTGCGGAGCTGTCCTAATAATAAGTGAGCGACAAGCAACGGTTTGACGCGGTAATATAAGAACACCTTCTCTAAAATCCTGGATTTGGATTTTAGAGAAGGTGTTCTTATATTTTTAGTCTCAGTTGCGCCGGAGCGGTCCTAGTCTATGTGAAAAGAGCTCCTTCTCTAAAATCGTGGTTTTGGAGGAGGACTCTCAAATATTGAATGTTAGTTGCGTCAGAGCAGCCCCAACGTATAGTAGAATATTACCAAAATGTGATGGGTTATTGCTTTCAAGTCAGGTATTCGAACTTAGTTTGACAGATGCAATTAATGATTGAATAATAAGCTTATGGAAACACTATGAGGTCATTACTTTAGATTTTTACAGAAAATAAAGTTTTTATATGGTAGATTGCAAATTTAATCCGAATTTTTGGACAAATTTGTCAGCATAACCTGATACGGTGTTTGCCAGTCGA
>NZ_JAUCAP010000044.1:0-22852 GCF_030361045.1 Lentilactobacillus sp. TOM.63 | reverse complement strand
TGATTAGTTTTAAGCCTAAATACGCGCCAACCAATATTGTCAAAGCTTTTAAGGGTGGCTCTGCGCGCCTATTCTTTAAGAAGCACCCGGAAGTAAAAGCCCAAAAGTTTTGGGGTGGCCATTTATGGTCACGCAGCTACTACATGAGCACGCTTGGCAACATGAGCAGGGAAGTTGTTGAACACTATATCGATAATCAACGCTGATAACACCTTTCGGTGTTAGTTTGTGCATTCATCTACCTGGTTAAAACCAAGAGATTTCTGCGAATCCTTTCATTAAATGAGGCGACTGATTCACAATTGACTGAGTTGGTTGAAATCCGCGTCACTTAAAGTAACGTTAGCTGCAGCCACATTATCCTCCAAATGTTGAATTGAACTCGTTCCTGGAATTGGGAGAATGTTTGGCGAGCGTTTTAACAACCAGGCTAAGGCAATTTGGGCTTCGGAAACATGGTACTTCTTAGCGATATTGCTCAGTGGGCTGTCAGCACCGACTAGTTTACCGGTGTTGAGTGGGAACCAGGGGACGAATGCCATCTGCTGGGATTCACAGTAGTCCACCACATCGTCATCTTTGTGGTTGGCAACGTTATAAAGGTTCTCAACCGCATCAATCTTGGCATATTTTTGGGCTTCTTTGATTTCTTCGACGGTGACTTGGCTGAGGCCAATGTGCTTAATTTTGCCTTCATCCTGCATCTTTTTGAGCTCCCCAACTTGTTCAGCTACTGGGAAATGTGAATCAATTCGATGCAAGAACAACAGGTCTTCATGGTCAAGCCCCAATGTCATCATTGAAACTTCAACTTGTTGACGAAGATAGCCAGGCTCACCATGAGGCGTCCAAATACTTGGACCTTGCCGGGTTTGACCAACTTTATCCGAAATGAAAATTTGATCGCGGTTGGCGGCCTTCTTCAGGCCAGCAGCCAAGTAGTGGTCAGCAAACCACGGACCGTAGGAATCAGCGGTATCAAAGAAATTAACACCAAGTTCAGTGGCGTGTTCAACGACACTCACGGCTTGATTCCAATCTTTGTATGGCCCCCAGGTTCCTGGCCCAGTGAGTTGCATGGTGCCGTATCCTAACCGATTAATTTTAAACTGATCATCAAATTGATAAGTACCAGAATTTACTGCATTCAGTTCTGCCATTATTTCCACTTCTTTCATAAATATTTGATACGTGCTCATTATAGTCGGTATACTGATTGAATGAAATAATTGATGATGGTCTCAAAAAATAACTGAAGAGAAAATGAAAATTCTATTCGACTTTTCATACAGAAGGATTACAAATATTGTATACTTAACTTGAAAATAAATTTAAGGACGCCCCAAATTTGCCAGAATGAAGTAGAGGAATGAGTAAGATGACTGATAAATATTATGGTGCAATTATCGTAAACGTATCCGGGTTAGAATTATTGATTGTCAACCTAAAGAATTTGAAAACGTTGGAGCGGGTAAAGAAAGACATTAATCTTGGTGATGATGTCTATCAAAATAAGCCAGTTAGTTTTGAATCCGTTGACCGGGTTTCAGAAGCCTTAACGGGATTTGTCCAGATCTTAAATGATTATGGCGTAACCAACTATACACTTTGGGGTAGTCAAGCATTATCTGAAGCCATCAATGCTGATTTTATTGCTGATCAATTATTTCTTCACACTGGTCTAACCATTCGGTGGCTCTCTACAAGTCAAGAAACTTATTACCGCAATCAAAAAGCCTATGTTGATTTTAGTAAAGAAAAAGATAGTAAAGCTAAGACCATCTTTTTAGTTGGGATCACTTCTGGGAATACGGTGATTACTGAATTTGATGACCGAAAATTTGTTTCATCGACTGATTTTGCCTTAGGACCCATTAAAATTGCCGAAGATTTACAAAGCTTGCGGCAGACGGCTCCCAATTCAATTGGTGTTTTGAATGATTATATCGATAGTAAATTAAATGATTTTTATATTGGCAATCCTTCGAGTGTGATTCATGAACCTGAACCCAGTAAAATTATTTTATTGGGCACACTGCCTATGAAACGAATGATTGATCGTTATCGCGGTGATCAAGAGCAGGGCGGCCTGACCGCTAAGGCATTTAATAATATGGTTGATGATCTAGTGGATTCGTCTGATCAGTATTTAATCGAACAACTTAAAGTCGATGAGTCTTACGTGCCATTGGTATTACCAGAACTCTTACTCGTTAGAAGGGTTATTCGGTTGACTAATGCCACAGAAATTAGCTTCTCTGATTCTGGCGTGGTTGATGGCCTAGTTAATAACGAAGCCGTCATAAAAGGCTATTCAAAACAGAATTTCACTTCTCAAACAATCACAATGGCCAATAACTTGGCAACTCACTATGGGGTTGAACAAGACCATGAAGATCTGGTCACCAAATTCACGTTGCACTTGTTTGACCAATTAAAGCCGCTTCACAAATTAGGTAATCGCGAACGGGTCTTACTGGAAGTTGCGTCGATTTTGCATGATGTGGGAAATTACATTGGAATTCATGAGCATTATCTCCATTCAGAATACATTATTCAGCACTCGGAAATTATCGGCTTGTCTGATTCGGAGCGGCGGACAATTGCTGCCGTTGCGCGTTACCATAGTTCAACAACCCCCAGCGAGGATTTGAGTCACTTTCAGCATTTAACGGCTGATAATCGCCGCCTGATTTCAAAGTTAGCTGCAATTCTGCGACTGGCAGATGCGCTGGATGATGATCGCCAACAAAAGATCAAGAAAATTTCAGTGTCAGTTAAAGCCCCTAAGGTGATTATTACCGTCTTTAGCAATGCCAATTTAGCCTATGAAAACTGGATTTTTAATTCTAAAAGTCAATTTTTCACTGAAGCATATGGATTTAAAGCTGTACTGAAACAAAGGAGTGTGAAAACAAAATGAGTTCAAAAATTGATTTTAAAGATCCCAATTATTATACGAACCGAGAGCTTAGTTGGTTAGATTTTAACTACCGAGTGTTGGATGAGGCTCGGGATAAATCAAATCCACTGTTAGAACGGGTTAAATTTCTTGGGATCACCCAGAGCAATTTGGATGAATTCTTTATGGTGCGGGTTGCATCATTAGCTAAGTTAACAGAAGTTAAATACGAGGGTACCGACGCTTCCGGACTAACTCCTGCTCAGCAATTAAAAGCCGTAAATGATAAGGCCCATGATATGCTGATCAAGCAATACAGTACCTTAAACCGTTCCTTGTTGCCGGCAATTAATCAGGTTGGCATTCATCTGTTAACCATCGATGCCCTTAGTGAAAAACAGTTTCAATTCATCAAAGGTTACTTCCACGATGAGCTCTATCCAGTGTTGACACCAATGGCTGATGACAGTTCGCGACCGTTTCCGTTTATCAGTAATGATTCATTGAACCTTTCTTTACGAATTACCAAAAATGATGATGCAGATGCAAAGACGCTTTACGCAACTCTCCAGGTTCCAAGTATTTTTCCACGGGTGGTTCGTTTGCCAGGGGCTCAAAATGATTTTATTTTGATCGAGGATGTGATTAAGCGCTTTGTGAATCAATTGTTTGTCAACTATGATATCAAAGAAGTTTCAACTTTCCGGGTTATTCGAGATATGGACTTGGATGTCGCTGAAGAAGATACCTCAGATTTATTGAAGAAGGTTCAACAACAGCTCAAATTACGAGAGCATGGTGAAGTCATTCGGCTCGAAGTGGATGCCAATATCAGTAAGAAACTCCGTAAACGGCTCGTCAAAGAACTCCAAACCGAAGAGGATTCCGTTTATGAAGTCAATGGACCCATTGACTTGACGTTCCTCAATAAACTAGCGAGTGCTGTTGACCACGATGACTTGAAGTATCCACCATATACGGCTTACCAACCGGAAGAACTCAATTCCGATCATAATATTTTTGATGCAATTAAGGAACATGATTGGCTGATGCAGCATCCCTACGATAAATTTGATTCAGTCGTGGAATTCATCCGCCAGGCATCAATTGACAAAGAAGTCCTGGCCATCAAGATGACTCTGTATCGGGTATCAGGTGATTCGCCAATCATCAAATACTTGGGTCGAGCTGCCCAAAATGGCAAACAAGTGACTGTATTGGTTGAAGTTAAAGCTCGGTTTGATGAGGAAAACAACGTTCACTGGGCCCGGCAGCTTGAAAAGATGGGTTGTCACGTTATTTATGGCCTGGTTGGGTTAAAAACCCACTCCAAGTTATCGCTGGTTGTTCGCCGGGAAGAAAATGGCATTCGGCGCTACATCCACATGGGAACCGGTAACTATAACGACGTGACTGCTCATTTCTATACGGACTTAGGCTTGCTCACCTGCAACAATGACATCGGGATTGATGTCACGAATATTTTTAATATGTTATCCGGGTATTCCAGACCGCCATATTTCCATCAATTGCACATTTCCCCTCATGGCATTCGCGACTTCATCATGGATCGCTTAGATGAAGCAATTAAGTACGTGAAGGCTGACCGCCCAGTTCACATTCAGATGAAGATGAATTCTTTGTCTGATCAGGAGATGATTGCTAAACTTTATGAAGCCTCTACGGCTGGCGTGGCAATTGATCTGATTGTTCGAGGGATTTGCTGCCTAAAGACGGGGATTCCCGGGGTCAGCGAGAACATTACGGTTCACTCGATTGTCGGCCGTTTCCTGGAACACAGTCGGATTTATTTGTTTAACTTTGACGGTGATCAGCAGGTCTATCTTTCCAGTGCGGATTTGATGACGCGAAACTTAAACCGGCGGGTTGAACAGCTCTTTCCAGTGCTGCAACCGGATTTAGCTCAGCGAGTTGTGACCATTTATGAGACAATGTGGACGGATAATGTCAAGACACGAACGTTGGATAAAGATGGTATTTATAAACGTGTTGACCGTCGGGGCCGCGCACCACTTGATTCTCAAGAATACTTTGCAGCTCAAGCAACTAAGCTCGCTAAGGCGCAACAGAGTTCTCAACGACCAAAAAGTGGCGCTCAGTTTCAACCAATGCTAAGTCCGCAAAACCAACCCGATCCATTTAACGATGATGATGGGAGTGACAATCAGTAATGGAAAATTTTGCTGTGATCGATTTAGGCTCCAACTCGGTACGAATGACGATTAGTCAAATTGGTAAGGATGCGACCTACCAAACTGTCACCCAGATGAAAGAGTATGTCCGGCTTTCCGAAAATATGGGGATTGAAAAGGTTCTCCAACCCGACGCGATTGAAAGGACAATGGCTGCCTTGAAGGGATTTAAGGACGTTTATTCCAAGCTGGATAACTTAACGATTAAAGCCGTTGCCACTGCAGCAGTTCGGCAAGCGACCAACCAGAAACAATTTTTGAAACGCGTTAAGAATGAACTTGGCATTGATCTTGAAGTGATCTCGGGTTCTCAAGAAGCTTATTATGATTATGTCGGCGTAAGCGAAACCTTACCGGCAACGAACTCGGTTATTATTGATACGGGTGGTGCCAGTGCAGAAATTGTACTCGTTCAAAATGGCCGAGTGACCAACTTGATTAGTATTCCGGTTGGTTCGGTGACCTTATCAGCAAAGTTTGCATTAGCTGATGAAGTGTCTGCCCAAGAATTCTTTAAAGCAGTCATGTATGTAGAGAAAATGTTCCAGAATGTTTGGTGGCTGAAAAACGGGATTAATTTACCAGTCATTGGCTTGGGCGGAAGTAATCGGACCCTTGCCAAGATTAATCGACGTTACAACAATTTATTGGATACTGATGACATTCATGGTTATCAACTGAAAGACGACCAAGTCAACGATACCTTCCAACGAATGCTCGGCGAGAATCTCGAAGAGCGCAAAAAGGTACCTGGCATCAGCAAGGACCGAGCAGATATCATTGTTGGCGGCTTGATCCCAGCAGTATTATTGATGAATTACCTGGATTCCGATCGAATCACATTCTCAACGAGTGGTTTGCGGGAAGGAATTCTATTTGAGAAACTGCACAGTCTGATTAAGGAAAATGTTGAGAAAAGTAAGTGAAGCTGAAATGTTAGAAATTAAAATGGCGAAGAGGAAATCCCGTCTCCGCGTGATGATTTAAGAAACGGCTCCAATCTCACCATCACCAAAAAAGGAAGTTGGACAAAAATGTCTAACCTCCTTTTTTGATTGACGTTCACTTACAACTTGGAACTATGGAAGCCCTCTTCCAATTCACTAATCGGTTTCTGGAACACGCGTCTCAATGGTGCGATTACCAAGAACCCAACTGCAAACAGTGCCAGAATCCCCAACGAATGCCAGAAGACCGCCGGGATTGGGCCAGCAATGGCCTCCCGGAATCCTTGGATGGCATACGTGAATGGCAGGTAAGGGGCTAAAGCAGCCAAGTATGGCGGAATGGTTTCCAGCGGATAAATGCCGCCAGTTCCAAACAACTGGACAATCATCAACAAAACACTGATGACCTTACCGACATTGCCAAACATGTAAACCAACGTGAACATGATGATTGTAAAGACGATTGTCGTCGTATAGGCGGTTGCCAACATCGCCAGAACGCTGACGGGCCTGATGCCAAGAATCAGCAGTTCCCCAATCATGGTAAAACTGGTTTGGGTGAGTGAAATTGAGAGGTAGAGCAATAATTTACCCACGTATTTCTCAATCAAATTGGTTTTTGGGAATCGTTCATTCTTAGGTGTTCGATATTTCCAGGAAACAATTGTTGTCAGCAACAAGATCCCGATCCAAATCGATAGGGTCGTATAAAATGGGGTGACACCATACCCAAACTTGCCCATATTATAAAGATCTGCCTGCTTGAGGGTGATTGGCGATGATAAAAGACTTGCTGCTTTAGGATTTTCGCCCAGTAAATTAATTAGGCGGTTCAGATTTTGTTCATTGATGAATTTAGTTTGGTCATTCAGATTGGTTAACTTATCCTGAATTTCAGCCAATCTGCTGTGAATTTGGTTGACTCGTGAAATTGATAGTTTACTAATCGAATTACCGGCAGTTGCCAGCGCGTTGAGTTGGGGCACTAGGCTGCGCAATGATTCTAGAACTTGATCATCACCGGTCATGCCAGTATCAAGTGTGTTACCCAGGTCGTCCAGGTTCTGACTGAGGGTATCATTGAACGTTGAATTTGCGTCATCAATGTTATGAGCGAGTTGGTCGCCGGTCTTTGACAGCTGAGCGACCAAGTGATTAAGGGACTTTTTAGAAGCGCCCGAGTTAGCAGCCGATTTTAGCGAGGAGAGGCTTCGTTGTTGTTGGCGAATGTTTTTCTTGGCGTTACTCAATGAGTGGATGAGTGACGTGGTTTGGTTGCTTGGCAAGATATTATTCACCACATCAATCACTCGTAATGCGTTGTTGATGTGGTCAATGGTGGTATTTCCAAGGCTTTGCATTTGGTTGATTTCAGTTTTGAGCAGCCCATTAGTTGAAGTGTCGCCAGTGCCAAGATTAGTTGCGAGTGATTGGAGCCGTTCGCCATCTGATTGGAGTTGGGTTAAGCCGTTTGCTAAATCACTGCGAGCGTTATCCAAGGTGGTTTTTGTTGATCGGGTTAAAGCTTTACCATGATTGACGACTCGCTGAAGATCGGTGATTTGCGCAGAAATTTTCGGTAAGTCGGTTTTGACGGTCTTCAAATACTGTTGCATGTCTTTTGAATCACCATTGACCCGTCCAAGGTAGCCTTGAGTTTTCTTAATCGTCTTAATCGCATTGAGTAAGGATGATCGAATCTGCAAAATTTGTGGTTTGTGGGTATCCAGCTTTTCGCCGGCAGCGTTCATTTCTTTCAAAGCCGCCTTACTACTGATCTTGATGAAATTATCCCGAACCTGCTCAGTTAATGTATCTTTGGCTTGACCAGTGATCTTAGTGGCGGCCGGGTTCAACTTTTCATTTGATTTGTAAACGATATTTGGCTTTTGGGGATTAGTGGTGACCAACGTTCCTAGTTTACTTGAAAAATCATTTGGAATCTCGATTAGAGCGTAATATTTTCCTTGGTCAAGGCCGTTATTGCCTTGCCAGCTGTTGGTGATGACCCAATGGATGTCTTGACTCTTCTTGAGTTGACCAACAATTTGTTTCCCGACATCGATTGATCGACCATTAACGGTGCTGCCCTCGTCGCCGTTGACCACAGCGATCGGGAGCCGGCTGGTATTTGCTTTGGAGTATGGGTCCCAGGAAGCTTTGATATTAGGAATCGCGTAAATAGCTGGGATCAGACAAAAAGCCAGCAGGGTGATCCATACCGGCCGGCTGTGAAAAATTCGTTTAAAGTCACGTGTAATTAAGGTAAATATTGTTCTCATAGAAAAATTGAGTCCTCATTAATTCAGACGATCGAGCAATCCTTGGGCGAGGGCAAACACCTTGTCATTCAGGTTGTGAATGGTCACTACCTTTGGATAGAGTTTATTAATCCCTTGGCTAAATAAATAGTTGAGTTCCTGCCCGTCAGACTTGATCATCTGGATGATTTCATTGAGCTTGGCAATGTCGTCGTTGTTACTAATCGAATTCTTGAGATCACTCAGTTGATTGAGTAAATCAGTGATGGTATTTGTCCGGTTCATGGATTCTAGAATTGAAATCAACTGATTCTTGTTGTTAATTGATAACGTGTCAATCAGGCCAATGATTTGGTTGACTTGTTGGCGCTGCTTGGACACATTGAGCATCCGAACTAGATGCCCCCGCCAAATCCAGCCCTTGATCTTGCCATTACCATTCTTCACATAATAATAAACTGCTTTGTTACCATTTGCACGGGTAATATTTGCGGACTTATAGGTATAAAACGTGGTCAACGGGTAATTGTCGGCATTGTGAGCTTTTTTCGTTAATTTGGCAGAGGTATATAGATAACCGCTGACTGCCCGGTACGGATCCTTGGTCAAAGTTTTGGAACTGGTCACTTTGGCGGCTTTAGATTTGGCGGCGGTGGGAGTCGACTGTGATAGGCTGATCCCGGCAATAACGAGCAGGCAGATCAGCAATGATTTGATTAATGAACGTTTCATCTGTAAAATCTCCTTGGAAGTAAAAATGTATTGGTTAACTATTGTTAATGGTTAATAGACGCGTTATTATCATTGTAATGCATTTTCGTGAAGAAAAAAACCGGTTATTCAGATTTTGGGGTACAAATTATGGTTAAGAACATCAAGCTTATTTATCAACGGGACTTAAAATCAATTTTCAAATACAAGGCGGCATTGCTGACAATTACTGCGCTCTGTGTGCTCCCGTGTCTGTATACGCTGGTCAACGTCAAAGCACTCTGGAACCCGTACAATACTCAAGAGGTTAGCCGAATTCCAGTGGCGGTGGTGAATAACGATCAGGGTGCTAAGCTGCAAGGAAAGCAGTTTAACTTTGGCGATAAAATTGTTGCGAATATGAAACAGAATCACCAAATTGGTTGGCGCTTCGTTGATTCCAAGATTGCCAAAACCAAGTTGCGGGCTGGCAAATATTATGCGGAAGTCGAAATTCCCCGCAATTTTTCTGCGGACCTAACCAGTATCACGTCCAGTAACCCAGCAAAAGCTCAAATTAATTATACTGCGAATACCAAATCCAGCCCAATGGGAGATAAGATTACCGAAACAGCGGCCAAAACGCTGGTTAGTACGGTCAAAAAGCAGTTTGTATATCAAGTCAACGCGACCATCTTCTCCTATTTAAATGTGGCGGGTGACAAGGCCAGCAGCAAGCAGGCTGAAATTTTGAATCTTAAGGATTTGATCATTTCTCTTGGGGACAGCATGGAATTGGCAACTGGATTTCTTGGAGACATTAGCGATACTTCCAACAGTTTGGCGATGGCCTTTTCAGAATTAAAGCCGGTAATCTCTGCCTCACAGAACGTCAATGTGGCCGGGACAATCGGCTCAACCAATCGCGAACTGATCAACTCAATTGATCAATCGGTGAATCGGTCATTTAATAATGTTGGCACGGAATTAAGGAGCTCCCAAGACAACGCCAAGCGATTGGCAACCCTATCGAAACAATTGAGTGCGGCCAGTGCAGCTCATAACCGCAGCCAAGTTAACAGTTTGGCTGGCAAGATGGTTACCCAAATTAATTTGGTGCGAGGACAGCTAACCCCGTTGATATCGTACTTAAAGACGGTTAATAAAAGTCACCAAACAACTTCAGTCACTAACTTGATCAACAGCTTAACCAGTGTTGAACAGCTATTGAATACGCAACATCAACAGGTCACGGCATTGAAGCGGGGGTTGAATTCTGGGAGTACGGTCAATGCTGGTGCTCAACAGCGCATTGTCAACCATGCTTATTCGACAATGGCCAAGCTCAATGGCTCATTGCAGCAATACAACAATCACGTTCATAATGATCTGAACGGTATCCAGCGGCAATTAAATTCAACCACCAATCGGACTGCAGGCATCTTGAGTGATGTTAAACAAGTCCGCAATTTAAATGAAAAATCTTTGGATACCGTTATTCGGGGGAATCAGCTGATTGGGGATTCGACTGGCAAATTGGAGAATCAGCTATTGCAGTATAAAGACTTGATTCTGAATGCTAGCAATCAATTGAAGCTGACCTCGGACAATAATATTGCGGATATCATCAGTGTTTTGCAAAACAACCCAAAGTTGATGGGAAATGCCTTGGCTGAGCCCTTTAATGTGAAGGATGAAAATATCTATCCAGTGAGCACGTTTGGATCCGCCTTTTCGCCGACCTATATGGCTTTATCAATTTGGGTCGGGTGTGCCATGTTGGTGGCGGTCCTTCATACCAGCGTGCCCAAATACCATAAGTTTAAGAATTTAAAGCCTCGTGAAGAATATATTGGTAAAATGTTACTGTTTAACACCTTATCAATGATTCAAACAGTCATTATTATTTTGACGACCGTCTTTATCCTGCACGTTCACGTGGAAAGTTTGTTCCTAATGCTGATGGTCGGGGTGGTGACATCACTGACGTTCTCGGTAATTGTTTACACGATGGCGTCGGTGTTTGGCAACCTGGGAAAGGCGCTGGCCGTCATGATGGTGGCCGTTCAGTTGGCCGGAAGTGGCGCCATGTATCCAGTTCAATTGAACCCGCTGATTTTTAGGATTATGCAGCCGATTTTCCCGTTTTCATATAGCGTCAGCGGCTTTCGTGAAGCAATTGGCGGTCCAAATGTTGGAACGGTCATTGTCGACTTTTCGGTCTTGATATGTATGCTGATTGGTGGATTGTTAATTGGCCTATTTCTCAAGAAGTCACTGAAGCGGGTGACCGATCGGCTGCTAGGCGATTTTGTGAGAAGTGGAATTGGTCAATGACCTGATCGAAGCAGTTCCAATTTGTAGACGGTGAAATCAATCTAAAGTCTTGGTTATTTGAGTGAAAATGGTCGAGACATTAGTCGGCAAAGAGTTTATAAACGCAACTTGGCTTTCCCTTCTCATATTGATAAAACTTGCGATAAACGGCTGATCCCCGCCATTTAAGCAAAAAAAGGAATGCATTCAAAAAGCCAGAATGCATTCCTTTTTTCACTTAAATTCTGGGATCAAATTGCCTTTCCCAATCTCTGAAATTAAAAGCCCTCTCAATCTTTTCAACATCAACTCGTTTATTCATCCCACACCCAATAATGATTGAACTACACTTGCGCGCCAACCTGATTGTTCATCAACGCCTTGAGATTTTCTCTTCTTACTTCACGTGGTAAAAAGCTTCTGATATCATCCTCGCTGAAGCCAACTTGAAGCTGTTCATCGTTGTATATCATTGGGCGGCGGATTAGATCCTGATTTTTTACCATTAGATCGACTAACTGTGATACAGTTAAATCATCGATATCAACTTTTAACTTGTGATAAGCGTTACAACGGGTAGAGATGAGGTCCATCGTCCCATTTTCTGTTAATCGAAGAAGTTTCTTAATCTCATCGGCGTTTAGCGGCTTGCGGGCAAGGTTTCTTTCCTTGAACTCGATCCCGTGGTCGATAAGCCATTGGCGAGCCTGACGACTAGAAGAGCTGCTAGGTGCTACCAGTAAGTTCAACATAAGAACCATCTCCCTTGGCAAACCGTTAAGAGTGTGGCAAAGGGTGCTGTGATCTCGGAGGGTAACTGACTTGAATAGTGAAGCGAGTTGGTTACACGGTAAGGATCAGCCCTTTGGAACACGTTTCAACAATATAGAGGCAGTGAATCATGTGACAAGCCTCACCTCCATCCCCAACTTTATCTTATCATGAATATAAGAAAAAATAAATATAAAGGATTCTGGCATGGGTTTGATAACCCTTAATATAACTGGTGTTTTGACGAGTAAAAGTTGTACCGCAAATTTAATGATTTCATAATAAATACTGACAAAAAGTGACTTTAGTAAGGAGTAAAAATAATATGAAGATTGCTGGTTTTGGTGTTGAAGAATGGTTAAACAAGTGGGAAAAGTCGGCCACTTATGATATTTCGCAAAGTACAATTTCGTCAATGACGATGGCAGAAGCCCTGGCCCTTGATGGCAATGGTGGCGCGAGTTTTTATGACCTGCTGGACAGCCAAAAAATGAATTACGGTTGGATTGAAGGCTCACCTGATTTTAAGGCTGAAGTCAGTAAATTATACAAACACGTTGATCCGGATAATGTTTTGCAAACTAATGGGGCCACGGGGGCAAACCACTTAGCGTTGTACGCGCTGGTGGAACCTGGTGACCATGTTATTTCAGAATACCCATCTTATCAGCAGTTATATGACATTCCGAAGTCATTGGGTGCAGAGGTGGACTTCTGGCATATTCGTGAAGATAAGGATTGGTATCCGGATATTGCCAAACTCAAATCATTAATTCGTCCGGATACGAAGCTGATTTGCTTGAATAATGCCAATAATCCAACCGGCACCCTGCTCGATGAGGTCTTCTTAAAACAGGTGGTCGCGCTTGCCGAGGAGGTTGGAGCTTATGTATTGGTTGATGAGGTTTATTTGCCATTGGATCATCCCGAAAACTTCACTTCGATTGTCGACCTTTACGATAAAGGGATCGCGACAAATTCGCTTTCGAAGACGTATTCGATGCCCGGTATTCGAGTAGGCTGGACTGCCAGTAATCATGAACTTGCCGATCGATTCCGAAAGTATCGGGACTACACAATGATCTGCTGTGGGGTATTTGATGACTTGATGGCGACTTACATTTTGAAACATCGTGATAAAGTCTTAGCCCGCAATCGCCAGCTTGTCCTGAATAACCTGAATATTTATAAAGACTGGATTGATTCTGAACCACGGGCAAGCGTTGTGATGCCCCAAGCGGTGTCAACCTCATTTCCAAAGCTGGATATTCCAGAAGACATTGAATCGTTTTGTATCCGATTGTTGCAGGAGCAGGGCGTCTTGCTGGTTCCCGGAAGCCGCTTTGATATGCCTGGTCATGTGCGTTTGGGATATTGTGCTGATGAGGCAACTTTGAAAGAGGGATTGAAGCGACTGTCTGCATTTTTGAGGCAGTACGATTAGGTAGTTTGAGACTGGGATTAGGCGATTTGATCCCAGAAGTTAACGAAAAGAACCAATTATTCCTGATTTTGGAATAATTGGTTCTTTTCGTTAAATGGCCGATATCAGCCGTTTGCGCAGCTTTTATCCAAGTGGCTAGGGCTGAGTGAATGATCATCGATTGAAAATTAATAGATGTCCCGGCCTGTTTGTTGCTTTATTCAGAAGAATGGGATTCCAAGTTCCCCACTCACTTCGCGTTTATCACCGCGCGGGTCTCTTGCCAAATCTGTTTGGCAATTCCCGGGTGGTTCATCGTGTACAAATGAATGCCGGCCACGCCTTGAGATACCAAATCAATGATCTGATCGACTGCCTAGGCAATCCCAGCATCCCTCATTGCTTCCTTATTGTCTTGGTAACGGTCCATGATGGCCCGGAACTTTTTGGGTAGTGGGACCCCCGACAGTTGCGTAATTCTGGCAATTTGGTTGCGATTGGTACATGGCATAATTCCAGCTTCAATTGGGACGTTAATGCCAGCAATTTCAGTCTTTTCTTTGAAATCATAGAAGGCTTGGTTATCAAAGAATAGTTGGGTGATCAAATGGTCAACCCCTGAATCGACCTTCCGCTTTAAATTGCCAATATCATCAACGAAGTCAGTCGCCTCCATATGACAGTTGGGATAACACGCACTGGCAATGCTGAAGTTGGGCCGATTCTCCTTGATGAAAGCCACCAGTTCGTTGGCATGATTGAAATCACCAGCTGGTTGTTTATCAGGAATATGGTCGCCTCGCAATGCCAAAACGTTTTCGACATTAATGGAACTGAGTTGATCAAGCAAATCCAACACTTGTTGCTTGGTTTGATACAACCCAGGTACATGGGCCATTGCGGGAATCTTTAATTGATTCTGAATCAAGTTGGCAACTTCTACTGTGCGATCATAATGATCAGTTCCACCAGCACCTAGAGTGACCGAAATAAAGTCTGGATTAATCGATTGCAATTGCTCTAACGTCGGCAAAATTGCGTCCTTATCAGCGGTCTTCTTCGGTGGGAATACTTCTAATGAAAAAACAGTTTTCTGGTTAAATAACTCCGTTAGGCTCATGAATCGCACTCCTAACCTTTTTAGTTGCGTCAACGATATTTCGAAGACTCTCGAACGCTTCATCTTCAGAACGCGTCTTTAAACCACAGTCAGGGTTAATCCAGATTTTTTCAACGGGTAATTTTGAAACCAACTGCTTGATTAAATCTTCAACCTCTTGTTCCGATGGGATTCGAGGTGAATGAATATCGTAAACACCGGGACCAACTTCTGTTTGGAAGTTCGCCGCAACTAATTCGTCAATCAAGGTGAAGTCCGCTCTGGAAGCTTCAAACGAAATGACATCGGCATCCAAAGCATCAATTGCCTTGATAATGTCACCAAATTCGCTGTAACACATATGGGTATGAATTTGGGTACTTGCTTGAACCTTACTGTGAACAAGCCGGAATGCCGGCACAGCCCAGTCAAGATATTCAGAGTACCAGTTGGATTTTCGGAGTGGTAAGTTTTCCCGCAAAGCTGGTTCATCAATTTGGATAATCTTGATGTCATTCTTTTCCAAATCAAGGACTTCATCTTGAAGTGCTAACGCAATTTGGGTGACCGATTCCTTCGGGGTAACGTCTTCTCGCGGGAATGACCAGTTGAAGATGGTGACAGGTCCGGTGAGCATTCCCTTAACGGGCTTGTTGGTTAAGTTTTTTGCAAAAACGGATGCTTTGACGGTGATTGGAGCTGTCCGGTTGATATCGCCCCAAATGATTGGTGGCTTGACCCCACGAGTTCCGTAGGATTGAACCCAACCATTTTGAGTGAAGACAAAGCCGTCCAGCTTTTCGCCGAAGTACTCGACCATGTCGTTACGTTCGTATTCACCATGAACCAGTACATCCAAGCCAAGATCTTCTTGAATTTTGATAATTCGGCGAATTTTGTCTTCGTTAAATTGATCGTACTGTTCACGGGTAATTTCACCCTTACGTAATTTTGACCGATTTTGCCGAACGTCCTTGGTTTGGGGGAATGAACCGATCGTTGTGGTTGGCAGGATCGGCAGATTAAATTCCTTTTTCTGAATGGCTTCTCGCTCGCTTCGTTTTGGCAAGCGGGTATAATCAGCGTCAGTCAGCTTGGCAATTCGCTCATGAACCGCTTCTTTATAGGGATGCTTGACGTTCTTAAAGAGGGCGTCATTTTTATCCAAAGCGGCCTGACCATCTGCCTCATCGCGAAAAATGTTATCCAATTCCTTAATTTCAGCCAGCTTTTCAGTGGCGAATGCCAAGTGTTGGTGCACATCGGCAGGCAGCTTGGTTTCGTCGGCAGCCGTGTAAGGAACGTGAAGCAGGGAAGTCGAACTACTGAGGACGATTGTTGCATCGGTATGAAGGCCATTTAAGAAAGCGATCGTCTTAGCGTAATGATTCCGCCAAATGTTCTTACCGTTGACAATGCCGGCAAATAAGACTTTGTCAGCTGGGAAACCATTTTGCTTAATTAATTCGGCGTTGTAGTGGCCTTCAACGAAGTCTAGGCCAATGCCATCAAAATCAAGGCTGGTGACATCATGATAAACATCCCGAAGATCGCCAAAGTAGTTTTGAAGGAGGACCTTAACAGTCCCTTTGTTGGCTAAAATTGTCTGATAGAGTTTGTCGAACAATTGCTTTTCAGCGGCATCAACGTCAAAACTCAAGGCTGGTTCGTCAATTTGAACCCACTTAACGCCTTGTTGACCAAGCTTTTGCAGCACTTGGGAATAAGCGGTTGCCAATGTATCAGTAAAATCAGTTGGCTTGGCGCCGTCAATAAACCTGCTTAATTTTAACAAAGTATATGGTCCGGTGATGACCGCCTTTGCGTTGATTCCGAGCTTGAGGGCCTCATCAACTTCATTAAATAATTTGTCACCAACCAATTTGACATCGGTATCCTTGGAAAATTCAGGGACGATGTAATGGTAATTGGTGTTGAACCACTTCTTCATTGGGAGGGCCTTAACCGTTTCGGATCCCCGTTGGTACCCACGCGCCTGGGCAAAGTATTCATCAAGTGGCGATAGATTCAATTGTTTGTAGCGGGCAGGAACGATGTTCAGTAAATTAGCTGTATCAAGAACCCCGTCAAAGAACGAAAAGTCACCAGCTGGAATCAAATCGATTCCGGCCGCTTGTTGCGCTTGCCAGTGATTCTGCTTGATCTCGTCAGCTGTTTTTAAAAGTGCGGCTTGGTCGATCTTGTTCTTCCAATAGTGTTCCGTTGCAAATTTTAATTCGCGGTGATGCCCGATCCGGGGAAATCCAATAATTGTGGTTGTCATATAAACCCTCCTAGTTTTAGTTGCAAAGTGATTTGTGAACTTATTTTAATGTTAGTTGCTTGGTGTTGTAATGTGAGAAGGGTATAAGACGGGGTCAAAATCTCATAAATGAGACTAGTCGACAACGTGTCGTTCGAATGGGTCATCAGAAATTCCCTTAGCTAGAATATCTTTGCTCCATTCCTTGGCTGAGAATAATGAGTGGTCACGATAATTTCCACAGCTATATTTGTCAGTTCCTTGAACGTCCTTCCATTGGATGTCGTTGGCGATTTCTTCAAGTGAACCTTTCAGGGCCTTGGCAACTTCTGTGGTGCTGTGCTTGCCCCAAGTAATCAAATGAAAACCAGTTCGGCAGCCAAATGGTGAGCAGTCAATCACACCGTCGAGGCGGTCACGAAGCAAGCCGGCTAAGAGATGTTCAATCGTGTGTAAACCGGCAGTTGGAATCGCGTTTTGGTTGGGTTGAACCAGTCGTAAGTCGTAGTTTGAGATAACGTCGCCTTTTTGACCAGTTTCCTCAGTAATTAACCGAACGTAGGGTGCTTTAACCTTTGTGTGATCCAATGTAAAACTTTCAACTTTTGCCATGATAGTGTCAATCTCCTTAAAATTTATTTGATACACTGTTATTTTAACGCGTGCTAAGAATCATAAAAACCCTTCCAGAAACTTTTGACCAAATAAAAAAGCATCCGCCCCTTACACCAGAAAATCTGATTAAGGGGCGAATGCTTCGCTGTACCACCCTGAATTCGTATTATTCTCACAAATAATACCTCAAAAAGTACCATGATCGATACTCGGCGATATAACGGTCGCACCCGACAACTCAAGCGTGAACTTGAATGCTGCTAATCAGAGTTCATCTTCACCAACGTATCAGCGATCCTTTCCCATCAACCGGATTCTCTTTGTGCTTAATTAGTTGGCTACTCTTCTCTTCAGAGCTTTGCTTTTTGAACTAGCATTAAAATTTAATGATAATAATAGACGCCATTCTAATTATTGTCAACCATCATTTGAGAGAATTTGATTGTAAATTGCATTTTGCGGTCGGCTCACGTATAATTACCACTGAAAAATCTGTCCTTTAAGATGGTCCTGAGAGGCCGTGAAGGAAGCCATTAATGAACGTGTTTTGCTACACCGCCTGGTTAGTCGCTTTGTTCTCCTGTTGGAATATAATTTTGCGATGGCGAATGGTCGATGTGGTTCAGACGAGCACCAGCAGTTAAATCCTCAGATAGGGTTTGAGTGCTGGTGCTCTTTTAGATAATTGACTTTAAGTTTTCCAGCGTTTGAAATTAACTTCCACGATTTTGTTGACGCCTAAGCCAACAATCCTCGCCGGATTTCCCACCGCAATGGTTTTTGGCGGGACATCAACTAAGACCACTGCACCGGCGCCGACTTTGCTGAAAGCCCCGATGGTAATGTTGCCGAGGATCTGGGCATTTGCACCTAGGAAGGCACCTTGTTCAACATGGGGATGGCGGGGACCGAAGACAGTTGTTCTCGCCCCCAGCGTGACGCCGTGCAAAATGGTGACGTCATCTTCAACAATTGCGGTTGAGCCAATGACCACGCCAACCCCGTGATCGATAAACACCCGTTTGCCAATGGTGGCTTTAGGAGAAATCGAGATGCCGGTGCTGTGAGCCGCGTGTTGGCTGATCAAACTCGCGAGGGTAAAGAAACGTCTCAACACCAAAAAGTGGGCAATTCGGTACCAGAATAATGCCCGGATTCCGGGATAGGTTAGCAGGACTTCAGTCAGGCTATGAGCCGCTGGATCACGCTTGAGAATGGAGTGGGCTGTTTGAAACATGGTCATCGCTCCTCTCCAAAGCAGCGAACCCGGCTTTCAGGTCAGCCAGTAAATCTTGCTGATCCTCTACGCCAACGGATAGTCGAATTAATTCATCTTGAATGCCATTCTTTAGCCGGATTTCGCGGGGAATTGCGCCGTGAGTCATCAAGGCCGGAATTTCGATGAGACTTTCAAGCGCGCCAAGACTTTCCGCTAGGGTAATGACCTGCAAGTGCTCAACAAATTGCTTTGGATCTAGCCCCGGTTGTAATTCGAAGGAAATCATCGCGCCGAATCCGTGCATTTGTTTGCGGGCAATGTCATAGTCTGGATTGTCAGGATTGCCTGGGTAGTAAATTTTGCTGACAAGTGGTTGGTGGGAGAGATAGTCAAAGATGGCTTCAGCGTTTGCTAAATGGGCGCGCATTCGGAGCGAAAGGGTCTTAATGCCGCGTTGAAGCAGCCAACTTTCTTGTGGGGCCAAGATACCGCCGATGGCATTTTGCAAATAGCCAATTTGTTTGCCTAGCTTTTCATCATTGGTGACTACCAAGCCGGCGATTACGTCGCTGTGGCCGCCAAGGTATTTAGACGCACTGTGGAGAACAATATCAACTCCCAGTTCTAATGGCCGTTGCACATATGGTGAAGCAAAGGTGTTATCGATAATGCTTAATAGCTTGTGTTCTTTGGCAATGTGAGCGATTGCGGCAATGTCGGTCACCCGGAGTAGTGGGTTGGTTGGGGTTTCGAGGTAGATCGCTCTGGTTGCCGGGGTGATTGCCTGCTCAACTGCCTGTAAATCCCGGGTGTCGACGACGGTGAACGTCATCCCAAAGCGTTTAAGCACGGCATCGATTAATCTAAACGTCCCACCATACACATCGTTGCCAACGATAAAGTGATCACCAGCCGAAAAGAGTGAAAAGACTGTATCGATTGCAGCAGATCCCGAAGCAAACGCAAAGCCATCAGTGCCGCCTTCAAGATCGGCAATTAATTTTTCCACTGCCTCTCGAGTTGGGTTGCCAGATCGGGAATATTCATATTGATTCTCGCCAATTTTGTTTTGGCGGAAGGTTGATGCCATATAAATTGGCACAGACGTTGCGCCGGTGGTTGCGTCTTCACTGATGCCGCCATGTAATAATTTCGTATCAAATTTCATCATAAAGGACCTCGCTTTTAGTTTTTAGTCGTAAATATGTTCACTCATGTAACGTTCACTGCTGTCTGGAAATACTGTCACAATCCGGCTGTTTTGGGGTAAGTGTTCCACAACCTGTAAGCTGGCGGCCAGGGCGGCACCACTTGAACTGCCAACAAACAGCCCTTGGGTTCTCGCCAGTTGTTTCACTTGGGAAAAGGCGGCCTGATCGGGGATCGTCAAAGTTTGATCAATTTGGACCTCCTTAAAGAATGGGGGAACAAATTCTACCCCGATGCCTTCGGTGCGATGGGGATGAGCTGGACCGCCGTTTAAAATCGATCCCTCTGGTTCGGCCACGATTGTTTGGGTTGCTGAATTTTGCTCTTTTAGATATTTGGCAATTCCAGCAAAGGTGCCTCCGCTGCCAGCCCCCGCCACAAATGCAGTGATGGGTTGGCCTAAGTCTTCGATGAGTTCGGGTGCAAGGGTGTGGTAATAGGCCGCCGGATTGGCTGGATTTTCAAATTGCATCGGAACGTAACTATTTTCGATGTTGGTGGCAATGTCTCGTGCCTTCTTGATTGCCCCCTTGATTCCCAATTCACTCGGCGTGTTGATTAACTCTGCCCCCAGCGCCTTCATCAATTGCTGTTTCTCAAAACTAAATTTTTCTGGAACGACTAAAATCGTTCGTAATCCATGTTGCTGAGTTGCCAAGGCGACGCCAATGCCAGTGTTGCCGGCAGTTGGCTCGATGATTGTGGTGCTGTCATTGATCTTGCCACGGTCAATGCCATCTTGAATCATGTATTGACCAAGCCGGTCCTTGATGCTGCCGCCAGGATTGAACATTTCAAGTTTGGCGTAAATGTGACTGTGATTTGGAAGATCAATTTGGAGATCAATAAGTGGCGTGTGGCCGATGAGTTGTGAAACTGATTGAATTAACATGATGTCATCCTCTCAAATGTCAAAATAGATAGAAAAAGGGTGCGAAAACTCAAATGAATTTTCGCACCCTTTGCTGCGTTCATGCCCCTGAAAGGCAATTAACTTTTAAGGTCGGTATTCCTCAAAATGTCAATGCTAACAGGCCGAACATCGCAAAACGCGCGTTGTTCGACAACAGTTATTGATTGCATTAAACATTGATTGAGTCATAAGGACACCTCCGAAATTTTGTTGATCAAATCATACTGAATTTAGATGACATTGTCAAATGATATTTTAATTTTTATTTGCTGCGATTCATTAGGTTAGTGATTAAAGTCGACTTTCGCACATTGACAAATTTTAATAATTTACTCATAATCAATACCAAATGAGGGGATCCTTGTACTCAAATTAACGATGAAGGTTGGCGACAAGATGTCAGTTAATATTAATGAGTTATCATTGCCAGATGGTCAGATTGTGTCAGACAATGAAGAAATCAAGAAATTGAGCAGTGATAAATTTACTGAAGCAATTGAAGAAGATAATCAGCCATTAGCAGTTATTCAGGCTAAAAGCGTTGCCGATGTGCAGGCGGCGGTTAAATTTGCGAACGATAACCGGATTCCAGTTACTGCTCGTGGTGCCGGAACATCAATTGTTAACGGATCGGCGGCTGAAAAGGGTGGCTTGATCATTGACCTGACACAACTCAATAAGATATTGGAAATTAATATTCCCAACCAGTATGCCATTGTCCAAGCGGGCGTTTTAAACTCAGATCTTGATGAAGAAGTTCGCAAACATGGGTACTTCTTTTCACCTGATCCTGGTTCCAAGCGAATCAGTTCGGTCGGTGGGAATATTGCAACCAATGCTGGTGGAATGAGCTCGTTAAAGTACGGAACAACGAAGCAATCCGTTGTTGGGTTGCAGGTGGTTCTGGCTGACGGGAAATTGGTGGAATTAGGTGGTAAAACATTCAAAAACAATGCCCCTTACGATTTGACCGATTTATTTGTCGGTTCTGAAGGAACGCTGGGAATTATTACCGCGGCTACGGTCAAGTTACTACCAATTCCGTTTGGAAACCCCGTTACAGGGTTGACAACTTTTAACAACATGAAGCAATTGAGCATTGGGGTTCAAAATATTTCTGGTAGTGGCCTCTATCCGTCCATGATGGAAGCTTTAAATAAAACATCGATTGAAGCTCTGGATAATTTGGAAAAGTCCGATTTGGGTAAGGGCGGTGCTGAATCCCTCTTAATCTTCCAATTGGACGTTGCTCCAGCCGGCGCGGTTGACGCTTTGAAGAAGATTTTGACTAAATCAGGAGCATTGCAGGTTAATGTCACCGACGATCCAGGTTATGCCAAGAAGATCATTAAGATTCGCCAAGATTATTATCAGGCAGAAGCTGCTTATGGGCGCTTGATCGTGGAAGATGTCGCCGTGCCGTTATCCAAACTACCAGATTTGGCTGACTTTGTTGAAAAATTACAATTCACGTCTAAAGTGACTGCCTTTTTGGGTGGCCATGCTGGTGACGGTAACTTCCATCCAAACTTCGCCGTTTCAAAGGACTATTCCGAAACGCCAGCCGACGTCAATGATGCAATTAATAAAATCTTCAAGTACGTCCAATCCATTGGCGGCACAATTTCAGCCGAGCATGGGATCGGTGATTTGAAGTACAAGTGGGTACTGCCTCAACTTGGTGAAGATGTGGTTGAGCTGCAACGAAAGGTTAAAAAAGCCTTTGATCCTAATAACATCTTGAATCCGGGCAGAAAAGTCTAACCGTAGGAGTCTTTAACAGCTGAGGTTGATGGATCGGCTAATTCACTGATGATATATGAGGCGGGATATATATATTAATTTTCAATCGATGATCATCGCCCTAGCCACCTGGATAAAAGCTGCGCCAAACGGCTGATCCCGGCCATTTAACGAAAAGAACCAACTATTCCAAAATGAACTGAACCCCTTGAATTGGAGAAATCTAATTCAAGGGGTTTTATTATGTTTCCTTATGAAGTTAAAATGG
>NZ_JAUCAP010000043.1:0-23072 GCF_030361045.1 Lentilactobacillus sp. TOM.63 | reverse complement strand
TATTCTAACGAGAAACAAAAAATCTGTCATCAGTAATAGATAAAATCTATTACCAACAACAGATATTGTAGAACCTTACTTTTTTGGCTTAAATTCTGGGATCAGCCGTTTGTCGCAAGTCTTAGAAAGACAAGTTGCATTTATAAACACTTTGCCGACTCATGTCTCAGCCTCTTTTGCATTTCAACTAGCAGCTGGCTAACAGCTTATCTCAAGGTGGTTTATTATAAAAAAATCCTTAAGCTGCGTCCGTCCGGATGCTTTGTGATGAACAGACATGGTAAACTGGAATAACTATTTTTGCGGACTGTTTCAACAATTCTGAAGGGATTCGAAATGATTTTAGATATAATTGTGATTTTAATACTGATTAGTGGATTGATTCGTGGTTATAGAATTGGCCTGATCAAACAATCTGTGCAGGCGGGGTCATTGATACTCGCCTTCATCGTCGCGATGTATTATTTTCAGCCACTCGGAAACTTGATGATTAAGTTGCTCAAACAACTTCAGCTTAAACCTGATATTCAATGGCTATATGTGAGTGATATAATCGCTTTTGTCTTGTTATTTTCGATCACCCAAGCAGTGTATACCAGCCTTGGAAAGCATTTAAATGGTGTGACACGTCTACCTGGACTCCATCTTGGTGACGAATTGCTTGGCTCGGTGATGGGGCTGCTAACCAGATATCTCGTTACTTTTTTTCTGTTAAATATTTTAATCCTATTTCCAATGTCTTGGCTGCAAGATCAGTATCATGAGTCAACCATTTCCCAAACGATCGTTAAAAAGACGCCAATCATTTCTGAATGGCAGTCGCGGCATTTGATCACTCACAGTCGCGCAAAGCAGAAATCGGAGTTGGGGGTGATCAACAATGAAATGGCTAAATAGGTTAGTGGCGGTCATCATTGTTGGGTTGACGGTTAATGTGTTTATTCAACCCGGATCAATGAAAACAATTGGGCGGCAAATTAACAATGCTGTGGATATGCCGGCGATGTTGATCAGTCGGATTCAAAAGACAGCCACTTTGACCCAATCCACTCAGTCGACGACTTCTAAAGCTGATGAAACTCCGATTGAGAGCATTGTTCAAGAACGGCAGCTTTCTAATCATTACGAGTACCGGTTTGCAGCCGGGGTTCCTGCCAAAGCCAGGGCGGTCTTTTTAAAGGCGGTTCACAAATACAACCAGACGGGAATTGTGCGGATCTCACCATTTTCAGATAAAAATAGTACCCAAGCCAATATCATGACTTTTTACGTTTACCGAAAACGGGTTTCGGTCCAAAGTAGTTCTGTGGAATTAGGGCTTGGCGGACCGAAAATTTATCCGCTGCTGGGTGAGCACAACGATGATTTGAATCGAGGAAAGGCCGGCCTCAATATTGAGTATCCACAATCCAGCCTTCAACTTTCTGTTGCCATGCACGAAATCGGTCATGTGTTGGGGTTGGATCATAGCATGAAACGCAGCTCGATTATGTTCCCGATTGACCAGGGAAAAATAACCTTATCAGCCGACGATTTGGCAGCTTTGAAAGCTATTTACAAAAAATAAGATTTCACAATGCACCGTTAGTTTCCTTTTTTGAGCAGAAAAAGGAGATTGACGGTGTTTTTAGGCTATTCTCATCATTGAAATCAAATTCTGTATTGACACACCTTTTTAAAAGCGATAAATTAGATATTAATTAAGAAATGATGATAAACGCATAAGTGACGATCACATGAATTACCTTCTGTAAAGCACAATTCAGAACCTGATTTCTTACATATTTGATACGGGGAAACCATACTTAGCAACTCGTTTATTACCTACTTAATAATATTTTAAGGAGGATCCTGATACATGGCAAAACAAGATGTTAAAGACCTTGATTGGAAAAATTTAGGATTTGAATACAGAGATTTACCTTACAGTTACAATGAAGAATTTAAAGATGGCAAATGGCAAAATGGTGGCTTGACCACCGAATCAACCTTGACCTTGTCAGAAGGTGCCGAAGAGTTGCATTACGGCCAAGAAGTCTTTGAAGGAATGAAGGCTTATCGGACTAAAGATGGCAGTATTAACTTGTTCCGCCCTGACATGAATGCCAAGCGGTTAAATAATTCTGCCAAGCGATTAGTGATGCAAACTTATCCTGAAGACAAATACGTTGCCGCAGTTAAAGAAGTCGTTAAAGCAAACCAAGAATTCGTGCCACCTTATGGATCTGGCGGTTCACTTTACATCCGTCCATTCATGATTGGGACTGAGCCGGTTGTTGGGGTTGCGCCATCAAGCACCTATACATTCCATATCTATGCCACCCCGGTTGGTGCCTATATTAAAGGATTACATCCAATGCCATACATGGTCAGCCAGTACGACCGGGCTGCTTATGCTGGAACTGGTCAAGCCAAGACTGCTGGTAACTATGCTGGTAGTTTGTTACCAGGTAAGGAAGCCAAGAACGCTGGTTTCGCTGGTGAATTATACTTGGACCCACGTGAGCACAAGTATATCGATGAATTTGGCGGTGCCAACTTCTATGCAATTGGTAAAGATGGCAAATTCTACACGCCAAAATCAGATTCAATTCTGCCTTCGATCACGAAGAAATCAGTTTTAACCATCGCCAAAGACTTAGGCTTGGATCCAACTGAAACGCACATTGACGTTAATGATCTTGACGAGTTCACTGAAGCAGGTGCCATGGGAACTGCTGCTGTTATTTCACCAGTTGGTTCATTAACCAACAATGGTAAGAAGCACGTCTTCTACAGTGAAACAGAACCAGGCCCTGTTACTCAGAAGCTTTACGATACCTTGTTTGGCATTCAAGCAGGTGACGTTGAAGATAAGTATGGCTGGGTTGAAAAGGTCGATCTCGACTAAAATAGTCTAAATAAAAAAGGTTGCTTTGTTTAAAATAATCAAAGTGAACAAAACTGGGACGAAGGCGTTTTGATCCCAGAATTTAAATGAAAACGGCAGTGCATTCTGATCTTGGATGCATCGCCGTTTTGTTTAATTTGATATCGAAACATTGAGAAGCAAACCGAACCTAAATACAGCTTCATTGTAATCGTTTACAAAACCATTGACAATTGAAGACACTTGTGGGTAAATACACAAAAATAATTTCAGTTGACAGTGTCTGTTAAAACAATTAGAATGTGAAAAATTGGTTAGACCAACTTAATACGGAAGAATTTTTGAGGAGGAACACTCATGGCAAAAGCAAAACCCGCGTCAGAAATTGATTGGAACAATCTTGGCTTCGAATATATGGACCTGCCTTATCGATTTATTGCTCATTACAAAGACGGCAAATGGGACAATGGCGAACTCAGTGAAGATGGGACGTTACATATTAGTGAGGGATCAATCTCTCTTCATTATGGTCAGGCGGATTTCGAAGGCTTGAAGGCTTATCGAACCAAGGATGGCAGCATTCAGCTATTTCGTCCGGATCAAAATGCCAAACGAATGACCAAGAGTAGTCAACGCCTGTTGATGCCGGCATTCCCAGAGGATCAATTTGTGGATGCTGTTAAACAAGTGGTTAAAGCTAACGCCGATTATGTGCCACCGTACGGCACTAGGGCAACTTTATATTTGCGGCCATTGCTCATTGGGGTTGGCGGTACGATTGGGGTTCATCCGGCTTCTGAGTACATTTTTACCATTTTTGCGATGCCAGTGGGGGCTTACTATAAAGGCGGCTTGAAACCCACTAACTTCACCACTTCCTATTACGATCGGGCGGCTCCCCATGGAACTGGCCAAAGTAAGGTCGGCGGTAACTATGGTGGGAGCTTGTTACCAGGTGACGAGGCTCATAAAGCCGGTTATTCAGATGTCATTTATTTGGATCCGGCAACCCATACCAAAATTGAAGAGGCTGGGTCGGCCAATTTCTTTGGAATTACCGAGGATGGCGAATTTGTGACACCGAAGTCCGATTCGATTTTGCCAAGTATTACGAAATATTCGCTGCTCTGGTTGGCGGAACATCGATTGGGCCTGAAACCAGTTCAGGGGGATGTTTATATCGATGACCTGGATCGGTTTACTGAAGCAGGGGCGATGGGAACCGCTGCTGTCATTGCCCCAATTGGCGGCATCGAATATCAAGACAATTTACATGTCTTTTATAGTGAAACTGAAGTTGGCCCGGTGACCCAGAAGTTATATAACGAGCTGACTGGCATTCAGTTTGGGAATGTTGAGGCACCAGCTGGCTGGATTCAAAAGGTTGAATAAATAAGGAACGAGGCTTTAAGATGCTGAAGCGCGAAGGACATTCACATACCGAATTTTGCTCCCATGGAAGTGGCGATGATGTTGAATTGATGATCCAAAAAGCCATCAAACTGGGCTTTCAAGAATACAGCATTACCGAACATGCGCCACTGCCGCCAGACTTTTCGGCCCATTATGAAGGTCAACCAACTGGTTTGACGGAGGCGTCGATGGCGGCCAGCGATTTGGATGCCTATTTTGCCAAAATGACTCGAATGCGGCAAAAATATGCGGGTCAGATTCAGATTCATATTGGGTTTGAAGTGGACTACTTGCCAGAATTCACCGAATGGACCAAAGATTTTCTGAGTGAATATGGTTCCCAAACGGATGACAATCTATTATCGGTCCATTTTTTGAAGGGCAAAAATAATCACTATTGGTGTGTTGATGATACGGTCGCAGATTTTCAAGAGGGACTGTTAAGTCAGGCAGCCGATTCCCAAGCGCTGTATGTCAGTTATTTTAAGCAAGTCTTAGCTTCGGTGAACGCTGATTTGGGTCAATTTGCCCCTCGGCGGATTGCCCATATGACGTTAATCAAGAAATTTCAAGATTACTTTGATTTGGACCATTCTTTTTCGGTTCAAAATGAACGGTTGATTAACGGCATTCTCCTTGCTGTCAAGGCACAAGGCCGCCAACTTGATTTAAACGCTGCGGGCCTATACAAGGCTTATTGCAATGAACAGTATCCAACTCTGGAAATCATTAAAATGGCTAAATTATTAAAGATTTCATTTGTATATGGTAGCGATGCTCACAGTATTGATGCTGTAGGTCAGGGCTATAATTGCATGGCTTCACTGGTTGCCGGCTATCAAGATCTGGCTTGACTTCGATAAAAAGCGTGGTATTATTAGCTAATAATTAGCAAATCTTAATAAAATAAAGTTTTGATTAGAACAAGTAGCCAGTGAAGAATGACAAGAGAATCCCGTTGCTGTGAAGGGATCATTCTGCTGGTGAACACACATCTATGAACTTAACCGGTTGAACTAAGTAGGCCGATTCGCATGTTTAGCGTTATCAGGGTTGCCACAGCTGTTATGAAAATGACGAGTTGTTGGCAATGTAAGGCATTCTATCGTGAGGTAGGTGCGAATTGAGGTGGAACCGCGATTAATCTCGTCCTCGAAGACTTTCTTAAGCTTCGAAGATGTGATTGATCGCGGCTTTTTCGTTAAGAAGAGGCCACCTTTCAAAGATTTCAATGGACCAGTTATCGATTCAGACAAAAGCAGGCAAACATTCACAGGAAGTGACAGCATGACAAATAAAAATTTACCAAATGGGACTCGGGATGAATTAGGCACGCAAGCCGAAACAAAAGAGGCCATTGAAAACCGATTGTTTAAAGGGTTCCACCGGCGGGGGTTTCGTAAGCTGACGACCCCGGTTCTTGAATATTCAGATGTTTTTAAACCACTGAATGCCGATAATTATCGACCTTACCAGTTATTGGATGAGCAGGGCGAACCGTTAGTACTTCGGCCCGACCTGACTTTGCCAGTTGCCCGGGTAATGAGTACGACTGGCGTGGATTTGCCGGTTAAATGGTATTACGGCGGCGATGTTTTCCGGGTTAAAAAACGGTTATCCGGCAGTTACAATCAATTAACGCAGGCCGGAATTGAAATTGTCGGCTACAAAGGGATTAAGACAGATTGGGAGTGTTTAGTTGTCGCTTTGGCTGGCTGCCAGGAGATGGGCATTCAAGATTTGACTATTGAACTCAGTCACGCCAAGTTCGTTGATGTCGTCATCCAAACATTGGATTTACCTCAGCCGACCAAGGATAGCTTAAAAGCGGCTTTGTATGCGAAAGATTTGAACAAATACAATAGCTTGTGTTCGCCGCTAGCCAACACCGCTTATTCAAAATTCCTAGCTGAGTGGCCCTGGCTCTTTGGTGATTTTGACAAAGCCATGCGATTGGTTAAAACCATGCCGGAGATTGCCGAACTCCATCAGATTATTGACGATTTGACCGCAACCAAGGCTTTCATCAACCAGCAGTTTCCAGATTATAAAGTGGCCCTCGACTTGAGCATTCCGTCTCCGCAAACTTATTACACTGGAATGGCCTTTCGCGGCTTTACCGATAAGTCGGCCGACTATTTGTTCAGTGGCGGCCGCTACGATGATTTGCTGACCAACTTTCAGAAGGTCCATGTGTCAGCCGTCGGGGTCGCATTTGACGTCGATTCGCTGGTTGAACGAACCGTCGTTCAGAGCGAAAAACCAGTGACGCTGATTTATTTTAATCAAGATCAGTGGCAGTTGGCAGAAGCAAAATTACGTGAGTTGAAAAATGCCACGTTGTGTCTGGCAGACAACTTGGCGGCGGCTCAACGTCTTGCCACCAGTACTGGTAGTCAATTAATTGATTTAACAAAAAGCAGGTGAAAAGATGACACCATTAAAAATTGCCCTTACAAAAGGGCGAACAGAAGAGCAGGTCATTCCGTTATTGGAAGCCAGTGGGATCAATTGCGAGGGCGTAAAGAATAAGAAGCGGCGCCTAATTTTTGATGAGGATCCCCGCTATGAAATCATTTTGGTTAAAGGCCCAGATGTATTGACCTATTTGAATAATGGTTCAGTCCAGATTGGAATTGTCGGCAGTGATATTTTAGATGAGCAGCAAAATTCACAGTACGCAATGTTGGATTTAAGCGTTGGTAAATGTCGATTTGTTTTGGCCTCAACCAGCTCATTTAATCCTCAGCAGCCCCGCCGCAAAATCATTGCTACTAAGTATCCCAACATTACCAAACGCTATTTTCAAGGGATCGGCGAAGACGTTGAAATTATCAAAATCGAGGGTTCAGTTGAACTTTCGCCATTGATTGGGTTAGCAGATGCGATCGTGGACATTGTTGAGACTGGCAATACGTTGCGTGAGAACAATTTGCACGTCTATGCCAAACTGCAGCCGGTCAATACCAAGTTGGTTGTGAACCGGTTGGCCTTGCGTCAGTTCCAACCACAAATTAGGGAATTAATTACGAATTTACAACAAGCAGATGCCGACTATGCCAAATCAAATTTAATAAAGGGGTGATTGCGATGAGAGAAGCCACAATTTCCAGAGATACCAAAGAAACCCAGATCGAACTCAGCCTGAATCTTGATAATTATTCAACCATCGACATTGATACGGGGATTGGATTCTTTAACCACATGCTGGATGCGTTTGCCCGTCATGGCCGATTCGGCTTGGTTGTGAAAGCTAAGGGCGACTTGGATGTGGATCCTCATCACACAACCGAAGATGTTGGGATTGCGCTCGGGATGGCTTTAAAAAAAGCCCTTGGAGATAAGGCCGGTATTGAGCGGTTTGGTTCGGCACTGATTCCATTGGACGAGACGTTGAGTCGGGTTGTGATCGATTTATCCGGGCGATCTTACCTGGTATTTAATGCAGAATTTATCAACGACCATTTAGGCGGTTATGACACCGAAGTGACCGAGGACTTCTTCCAAGCGTTTGCCTTCAATGCGGAGCTTAACTTGCACGCCGAAGTGCTTTATGGCAGAAATACCCATCACAAAATTGAAACGCTGTTTAAAGCCCTTGGCCGGGCATTAAGAGCTGCCGTGACACTAAATCCTGAAATTAAGGGGATTCCATCTACCAAGGGGGTCATCTAATGATCGTGATTATTGATTACGATACGGGTAATACTCGAAATGTCAAAAAGGCGTTGGACTATTTGAATCTTGAAAATGAGCTGACTGCTGATCATAAAAAGATTTTAGCTGCAGATGGCCTGATCCTACCTGGCGTTGGGGCCTTTCAAAAAGCGATGGATTCTTTAAATGAGCGAAAATTGGTTCCGATCATTCAAACGGCTGCCGAGCGGGGCATTCTGATTTTGGGAATTTGTTTGGGGATGCAGTTGTTATTTGATAAGAGCTTGGAATTCGGCGAAACCAATGGATTAGGAATTATTCCCGGAGAAGTGGTGCCAATTCCTGAAAATCTTGGTGTCAAAGTGCCTCACATGGGGTGGGATAAAAACCGAGCCGTTCAAGCCGATCCGCTGGCAACCGTCTTTGATGATCAATTTACCTATTTCGTTCACTCATACTATGTCGCGACTGATAAGGCCAAAATAGTCGCCACAGTTGATTATGGGGTCCAAATTCCAAGCATTGTGCGTCAAGATAACGTCATTGGGATTCAATTTCACCCCGAAAAAAGCGGTCAAGTGGGATTGGCTGGGTTAACAAAATTTAAGGAGATGATTCAAAATGAAGATTATTCCCGCAATTGATTTAAAGAGTCAACAGAGCGTTCGGCTCTACCAAGGCGATTTTAGCAAAACAACCGTTATTAATCGCTCGCCGCTCGATCAGGCACTGGCAATCGAGAAGGCTGGGTTAACTAATCTTCATTTGGTCGATCTCGATGGTGCAAAGTCTGGCCAGCCAGTTAACCGATCAATCATTAAAGAAATTTGTGAACGAACCAAGCTTGCCGTCGAAGTGGGCGGCGGAATCCGCTCACTTGCACAAATTAATGATTATCTGACATCTGGTGTTTCCAGAGTCATCTTAGGTTCGGCGGCGCTGAATGATCCTGAATTGGTTCAAGAGGCGATTGCCCAATTTGGCGCCGACCAAATTGTGGTTGGCATCGACGGCAAAGATGGGCTGGTAGCCGTTTCCGGTTGGTTGGAACAAAGCACGGTTAAAATGGCCGAACTCATGGCTTCAATGGTTGCATTCGGCGTTAACAGCTTCGTGGTGACTGATATATCTCGTGATGGCACGATGGGTGGTCCCAACGTCAATCAATTAGGTGAGTTGCAAGCCAAGTTTCCAACGGCGACAATGATTGCCTCTGGTGGCATCCGCAACGTTTTTGACTTAAATCAATTGGCGGCTGCCAATATTAAAGCCGCAATCGTTGGCAAGGCAATGGCGACTGGTGACCTGCCTTTAGCAACTTTAGCGGAGGTGGATGCCAATGCTCGCTAAACGGATTATTCCCTGTTTGGATGTCGATCATGGTCGGGTGATGAAAGGGGTCAATTTTGTAAACCTCAAAGACGTTGGCGATCCGACTCAAATTGCGGCGGCTTATCAAAAACAGGGCGCCGATGAATTGGTATTTCTGGACATCTCCGCGACCAATGAAGGGCGTAAAGCCATTGTTGAAACGATTGAAGCCGTTGCCAGCCAAGTGTTTATGCCTTTGACGGTTGGCGGTGGCATTCACAGTGTTGCCGACATGCAAAATTTGTTGAAGGCTGGGGCGGATAAAACGGCGGTTAATTCCGCCGCGGTTAACAATCCTGAATTAATTACTCAAGGCGCGAAGAAATTTGGCAGCCAATGTGTGGTTTTAGCAATTGATGCCAAATGGAATCCTGAAGCAAATCAATATGATGTTTACGTTAATGGCGGCAGAAAGAAAACTGATTTGGATGCAATTAAGTGGGCTAAGCAAGGGGTTGCCCGGGGTGCCGGCGAGTTGCTTGTGACCAGCATGGACAAGGACGGGACCAAGAGCGGCTTTGATATTAAGCTCTATCAGGAACTAACCAAGGCAGTTAATGTCCCAATCATCGCTTCCGGTGGTGCCGGAAATATCCAAGATTTCACCGACGTATTTTTGGCAGCCAACGTCGATGGCGCGCTTGCTGCTTCAGTTTTTCATTTTGGCGAGTTAACCATTGCAGACGTCAAAGGCCAGCTAAGCCAAAATGGGGTGATCGTACGTTAAAACCAGATTTTGAAAAATACCCAGACCGTTTGGTGCCAACCATTGTCGTTGATGACCAGACGGATCAAGTATTGATGATGGCCTATATTAATGAAGAAAGTTATCAATTAAGCTTAAAAACGATGCAAACGTGGTTTTGGTCACGAAGTCGAAAAGCGTTGTGGCATAAGGGTGAAACTAGTGGCAATACCCAGCAAATCGTGGCCATCCAAATTGATTGTGATGAAGACACGTTACTAATGCGGGTAATTCCAGCGGGACCTGCATGTCATACGGGGCACACGAGTTGTTTCTATAGAACAGTTGTCGATAAGAACCAGGAGGAATAGCCATGCAGAATTTAGATGAATTATATGAATTAATTTTAGATCGAAAAAACAATCCGAAGCCGGGTTCATACACAGAGTACCTGTTTAATAAAGGACTGGATAAAATTTTGAAAAAAGTCGGTGAGGAGTCGACTGAGGTGATTGTCGCCGCAAAAAATGACTCAGATCCGGATTTTATCTTGGAAGTTGCAGATTTGGTATACCATGTGGAAGTTTTGATGGCCCAAAGAGGAATTACGCCAGACCAAATTAAAAAGGAGTTGGCAAGCAGGGAAGGTAAAAAAAGTTTGACGAAGGATCGGGCGGAGATTCAAAAATGGTAGAGTGTGGATCCAAGCGGTTGGCAATCGAAACACATTTCGGTAGTGTGCGAAGCAATGCGGTTGGGAGTCGGAGCATAAGCCGCCGCCAACAGAAATCCCGGTTTTGGGGATTTGTGTTGGTGGTGCTTATGAGCAGACTCCTGCATTGCAGAGTACGATTTCGCTACGTCGCCAAAGAACGATAGCTCAATCCGCATCTCACCCAAACATTGCCACTGCCACCACAATCTGTTACGGTACAACCAATCATTATTTACTAAAATTGGAGGCTCCTATGGTTAAAGAAACTGTCAAACACTTAAATCCGTACGTTCCGGAGATGACGTTAGCGGAACTAAAAAAACAACGTGGGCTCGATAAGCTGGTGCGTTTATCAGCGAATGAAAATGCGTTTGGAACGTCTCCTGATGTTGCCAAAGCATTGGACAAATGGCATTATGCCGATTCAAATTTATATCCCGATAGTAACGCCGAAGAGTTGCGGTCAAGCATGGCTACCAGATTTAATATCAGTCCCGATAACCTGATTTTCGGAAATGGGTTGGACGAAATTATTGAGTTACTCAGTCGGGTCATTTTACAACCGGGTGATGAGGTGCTGGATCCGGCGCCAACTTTTTCTGAATATCAGCTGCATGCTCAGATTGAAGGGGCTAAAATTCGAACGGTTGACCTTGATGAATCCGGTCGAATTAATCTTTCGGCCATGAAACGCGAGGTTGATGAAAAGACCCGGATGGTCTGGATCTGTAACCCCAATAATCCGACTGGAACCTTCATTTCGCCCAAAACCATCCAAAGCTTTTTGGCTGATCTTCCGGACACGGTAACGGTCATTGTAGATGAAGCCTACATTGACTTTACAGGTGATAAACACGCATCAGTCATTCAACTAACCAAGCAATATGCCAATTTGGTGGTGTTGCGGACATTCTCCAAAGCCTATGGGCTGGCAAACTTTCGGGTTGGCTTTGCCGTGTGTGGGTCGCCGTTGATCGATTATCTGCAGGCTGCCCGGTTGCCATATAATTTGAGCACCTTTGCAGAAATTGCGGCGACTGCGTCATTTAAAGACACCGATTTTGTGGATCAAGTCGTTGAAACAGTCATTGCCGAACGAAAAAAATGGGAACACTTTTTGATGAAAGCAGGGCTTCCTTTCTATGATTCTGCTGCTAATTTCATTTTCTTTCAGGTTAAGAATGGTGATTCCAAGGGACTTCATGAATACCTGCTTTCAAATGGTTATCTGTTAAGGGACGGGTTGCGAGACGGCTGGTTGCGGGTGACAATTGGCAAGCCAGAGGATAATCAGGCTGTCCAAGAATTGATAACCAAATTTCTAGTCAGCTAATTTCTACTTATTAATTGTGGCAATCATTTCGAGAATGAGTTAGTATAAAGTTTACTGGAAATTACGACCTTCAACTCGTGGATTCTCCAGAATCTAATTGAAATGATGGTGGTTTTATGCAAGACAACAGTCAAACTCGGGTTGTTGTTGGGATGAGCGGTGGCGTCGACTCTTCAGTTGTCGCCTATTTGCTCAAACAACAGGGATACGATGTGATTGGCGTTTTCATGAAGAATTGGGATGATACTGATGAAAACGGCGTATGTACTGCAACTGAAGACTATAAAGATGTTGCTAAAGTCGCTAATACGATCGGCATCCCATATTATTCTGTTAACTTTGAAAAGGAGTATTGGGACCGCGTGTTCACGTACTTTTTGGATGAGTATAAAAAAGGCAGAACTCCCGATCCAGATGTCATTTGTAATAAGGAAATCAAGTTCAAAGCATTTTTGGATTATGCTTTGGAATTGGGTGCCGATTACATCGCAACCGGGCACTATGCCCAATTAACTCGTGATGAAGATGGTCATAATCATTTGTTGCGGGCGACTGATGGCAACAAAGATCAGACCTATTTCTTGAGTCAACTTTCCGCAGATCAGCTTGACCGCGTGATGTTTCCAATTGGTAACATGGTCAAGCCGGATGTTCGAAAGATTGCCCGAGAAGCTGGATTGGCAACAGCCGACAAGAAAGATTCTGTTGGTATTTGTTTCATTGGCGAGAAAAACTTCAAGAACTTCTTAGGCCATTACCTGCCAGCAACGCCTGGTAAGATGATGACGGTCGATGGCGAAGTGAAAGGCCAGCACGATGGCTTAATGTATTACACGATTGGCCAGCGCCGTGGTTTAGGAATTGGCGGTGATGGGGTTGATAACCAACCTTGGTTTGTTGTCGGCAAGGACTTAAAGCAAAACATCTTATACGTCGGCAAGGGGTACCATAATCCTTTGCTATATGCAGATTATCTTGAGGCTTCAGATATTCACTGGGTTAATAACTTGGATCGTGGTCAGGACTTCCATTGTACTGCCAAGTTCCGTTATCGCCAAAAAGATACTGGTGTGACTGTTCATATCAGTGATGATGGTCAGTCGGTCCGGGTAGATTTCGATGCCCCAGTCCGCGCAATCACGCCGGGCCAAGCGGTTGTCTTCTATGATGGCGACGAGTGTTTGGGATCGGCCATTATTGACGCGGCTTATAAGCAGGCCAAGGAGTTACAATACGTCTAGTGAAATTGATTTTTAAGCTAGACCCTTTATTAATTTATATTTTAGGCTTTTAAAACTAGCAGACTGAGACAATAGGCGTTTTGATCCCAGAATTTAACGAGAAAACCAGTTATTCCTGATGTTGGAATAACTGGTTTTCTCGTTAAATGGCCGGGATCAGCCGCTTGGCGCAGCTTTTATCTGAGTATCAGTGGTGATCCAAATGATGATCACTGATTGGAAAGCAACATGTGTCTCCGGTCCCTTTTTCCTAGATTCAAAATATGACGGTGCAACGCCAATAAATTTAATTCTCAATTTTTCTCCGCCAGCTAAATTGAACAATTGCCGCGACAAACAAGAGGAAAACTGCGAGCCCAGCAAAAGTGCTGCCAACTGTTAGGGCAGTCTCCAAGTTGTCGAAGAAGTCACTTTTTGAACTGTCAGCATGTTCTTCGTTCCTCGCTGATAAATGATTCATTGGCGGTTACGCCCAACGTCTCATTCAGAAAAATGTCAAGATTGTTGGACATTTATTTCGTCATTAATTGATTAACTGTTTTTCAGGATATCTTCAGATTTTTTGCTTTAACGTTTTGAATTTACAGCCCTTTCCTGTCATAATGTAAGAAGTAAAATGAGTTTTGGAGGAATGAAATTTGACTAAGTTGTACTTTGTTCGTCATGGAAAAACTGAATGGAACCTTCAAAGTCGTTATCAAGGTGCAGGCGGTGACTCGCCATTACTTCCCCAAAGCTATGAAGAAATGAATTTGCTTGGAAAGCATCTATCGAAAATTGTTTTTAATCACATTTATGCTAGCCCAATTAAACGCGCTCGGGTGACAGCAACGACCATTAATCGCCGGCTGAAAAAGCACCCACCGATTTCGCTGTTGTCCCGATTGGAAGAATTTCATCTTGGCAAGATGGAAGGAATGAAATTCGAAGATGTTAAGCGGCTGTATCCGGAAGATTTCGAGGATTTTCGCAACCACCCAGACCTGTATGATCCAAAAGAAATTGGCGGCGAAAGTTATCAAGAAGTCATTGACCGGATGACCCCAGCCATTGTTAATATTGTGCAAAATAATCCTGAGGGCAACGTGTTGATTGTAAGTCACGGGGCAGCCCTGAATGCCGAAATGAACGCATTGCTGGGGGTGCCTTTGGCTGACTTGAGAAAACGAGGTGGCTTGGCGAATACCAGCACCACCATCTTGGAGAGCCAAGATTCTGGCAAAACCTTTCAATTGATTGATTGGAATGACACCAGTTATTTGAACAGAAAATTGGATGAAACAGATCTAGTCTAGGTGATAAACATGACAGAGAATAGTTCAGATAAAGTAAAAAAATTACAAGAAAAAAATCGTGAAAATCAACGTAACTATACCAAAAAGCGTGAGCAGGAAGAGAAAAAAGCCCACAAGTTGGTTCATGACCTGGTCCAAAAGATTGACAATGAACCCAAGAATTACCGTCATTATTACGAATTGGCAACATTGTTGGTTGAAGGCAAAGACTATGAACAAGCTGAAGAGCTATTGATGAAGGCGCTTGGATTATTTAAGGATAGCGGCGACGATGTGATTGATACCCTCAAGTTTGGGTTGGGTAACGTCTACTACGCTGCCCAAGAATACGATAAAGCAATCAAGATTTTTCAGGAAATTAATGATACCAAGCTTCAAGCTGAAGCCTATGCCATGTTGGCGCAAAGTTACATGGCAAAGGGCGACAATAAGCGGGCAATGGTATTTGCGTTATCTGCCCAGAGTGGTAAACGTGACGACCCGTCCATCAATGAAATGATTGGCGATAATTTGTTGGCCTTGGGGAATTTTGCCCAAGCCGGGGAATTTTACGACAACGTATTGAAAACTGAACCGCAGAACGGTAAAGCCAACTTCAATCGGGGCTTGGTGGCCATGGTTAACGGTGAGGACTTCGACAAGTATTTCAAGACCGCCAAACAAAGTGATCCGGACTACTTCAAACGTGGCCAGCAAAAGCTTAAGGATATCGAAAAAGTCGTTCAAATGAACAAATCGAAGGATCATGATTCTAAGTAGTCATGATGTTATGTGAGGAGGGATGGCGTGGACCGCTCGGTAGATTTATTTGATTCAGATAATCATCACGACGAGGCAAAATATGTAGATGGTCGGCTCAAGGCCATCTTCTTTTCCAGTAACGACAGCTTCTATAAGGTTGTCCTCGTTGAAATCACTGATACCAACATTAATTGGCCGGAAGACGAGATTGTCGTCACCGGCAATTTTGGTGATTTGGTAGAAGAAAACAGCTATCATTTTACCGGCAAACTCATTGACCATCCGCGTTATGGCAAACAGTTTCAAGCAACCAACTATACAAGTCTGATTGCGACAACTAAGGATGGGGTCATCAAGTACTTATCCGGCGATCAATTTCCTGGGGTTGGTCGCAAAACAGCTGAGCGGGTAGTTGATGCGTTGGGTGAGGATGCGATTGAAAAGATCAACGCTGACGGACGGGTCTTGGATGCTGTGCCGATCAGTCAGAAGCTCAAGCATGCGATTATCGATAATTTGACCGTGGATGATAATCTGGAGAAGGTCATCATTGGCTTGAACAGTTATGGCTTTTCCAGTTCGATTGCTTCAGCAATTTACCAAAAGTATCACGAAGATGCCCTGAAAATTATTTCTGAAAATCCCTATCAATTGGTTGAAGATATTGATGGTATCAGTTTCCGGAAGGCTGATTCGATTGCCTTAAAATTAGGCATGGTTCCGGATGCCAACGAACGGATCCGAGCTGGCTTGATGTATGCCATCGATGAATTGTGCTTACGAAATGGCGATACGTATACCACGACTGCACCGTTAGTTGCCATGGCAGCCAGCGTACTGGAAGGCAATTCCAACCAAAAGATTCCCGGCAAAAAGTTAGCTGAATCAATGGTTGAATTAGCAAAGGAAAATAAGATTGTCGGCCAAGATGATCGAATTTATTTAACGCGTTTGTATACGGCTGAAGTTCAAATTGCCGAACACATCAACCGAATTATCAAGAATAAGGATGACAATGAGTTTGATGATGCTGCAATCAAAAAGCAGCTTAAAAGTGTTGAGAGACAGTTCGATATCACTTACGATGACTCCCAAGTTGCCGCCATTGTGCAGGCAATTCAATCACCGGCATTTATTCTAACTGGGGGTCCCGGAACAGGGAAAACAACGATCATCAACGGAATTGTCAACACCTATGCGCGGCTCCATGAACTTTCGCTGGATGTTAATTCTTATAAGGACAGCAATTTCCAAGTTGTCCTAGCTGCACCAACTGGTCGAGCTGCCAAACATATGTCGGAATCAACGGGGCTGCCGGCCAGTACCATTCATCGTCTGCTAGGCTTAAATGGCCGTGAATCAAATGACGCTGATCCCACCAAGGATATTGAGGGAAACTTACTGATCATTGATGAAATGTCAATGGTTGATACTTATCTGTTTCGCTCGTTGGTCCGCGCAGTTCCAAACCACATGCAGGTTGTGCTGGTTGGGGACCAGGATCAATTGCCGTCAGTCGGGCCAGGACAAGTATTTCACGATTTACTGGTGTCCAAACAAATTCCGGCCATGCAACTGGATACGATTTATCGCCAGGAAAAGGGGTCGTCGATTATTCAGTTGGCCCACGATATTCACAGCGGCAAACTATCACCGAATTTTGCGGAAAATCAGTCCGATCGATCGTTTATTCCTTGTCGGGACAATCAGATTCCCTCAGTTATTGAACAGGTGACTAAGCGAGCCAAGCAAAAGCAGTTTGGCTTGATGGATGTTCAGGTACTGGCACCGATGTATCGTGGCAATGCTGGAATTGACCACTTAAATGATATTGTGCAAGAAGTCTGGCAGAATAAGCCTGCTAAAAAAGTTGTGACGATTCGCGAGCATGTCTATCGCATTGGTGACAAAGTGCTCCAACTGGTGAATAATCCTGAGCAAAACGTGTTCAACGGTGATATTGGGATTATTGTGTCGATGGAAACGGTCAAGGACCAAAAGTCACCCACAAAGATTACAATTGATTTTGACGAGACTGAAGTCACTTATGACAAAAGTGAGTGGAGTCAATTCACTTTGGCTTACTGTACGTCGATTCATAAAGCTCAGGGTAGTGAATTCAAAATGGTGATTTTGCCGATTGTTCATCAGTATTCGCGAATGCTGCAACGAAATTTACTCTACACAGCTGTCACGCGAGCAAGCGATTTCTTAATTATGCTTGGCGAACAAGCCGCCTTTGAACAATGTGTCAGAAGCGTTTCGGTCAACCGGCGGACTAGTTTAGTGAAGCGATTGGTGGATGCAATTGGGCGGCCAACGAATCATCCGGTGGGAACTGATGAACTTGACAAGCAATTGGACGGAGAACAAGAACGGACGAAAGTAGACGCCCCCGCTGCCCCTAATCATTTAACCATTTCAGTAATCAATAATAACGAAATTGATCCAATGATTGGCATGGGGAGTACCTCGCCAAAAGATTTTATGTGATTCTCGCACAAAATTGTACAATTTAACCCTGGGATTATGGTAATATTTAGTTAAACAAGAATATTTGGAGGACATCATGACCGAGTTGAAATCGCATCCTAAATTAAAGTTGTTTTCTCTCAATTCAAATCGTCATTTGGCAGAAGCCATTAGTAAAAAGGTTGGCGTGCCATTAGGTAAAGCTACCGTTGAAAAATTCAGTGACGATGAAATTAAAATCAGTGTTGATGAAAGCATTCGTGGTGACGAAGTTTACGTCATCCAGTCGGTTTCAGACCCTGTCAATTCTAACTTGATGGAATTGCTGATTATGGTCGATGCTTTGCGACGAGCAAGTGCAGCCTCGATTAATGTTGTGATCCCATATTACGGTTATTCAAGAGCTGACCGAAAGGCGCGTTCCAGGGAGCCAATTACCGCTAAGCTAGTTGCATCATTCTTTGAAATGGACGGTGTTGACCGGGTTGTGACCCTTGACCTGCATGCCGACCAGATTCAAGGGTTCTTCAATATTCCCGTCGATCATTTAAAGGCCGACACGCTATTGGCCCACTATTTTACCGAAAAGCATTATGATTCGGATCTAGTCGTTGTTTCCCCTGATCATACGGGAGTTTCTCGGGCAAGAAAGTTTGCTGAACTGTTGAAAGCACCCATTGCGATTATTGACAATCGATCGCCAGAAGATTCCACAACCGTTCCAGAATCCGTGATTGGAAATGTTCGTGGGAAACGGGCAATTATTGTGGATGATATGATTGATACCGCATTTAAGCTGACAATTGCAGCAGAAACGCTGAAGAAAGCCGGGGCAACTGACGTTTATGCGATTGCCACCCATGCGGTATTCTCAGGAGATGCCCAAAAGCGGCTGCAAGATTCTCAAATTGAAAAGGTCATTGTGACCGATTCAATTAGTATTGCCAAAGAAGACCAATTTGAAAAGTTGGAAGTTGTTTCAGTTGGTGATTTATTTGGTGAAGCAATTTCACTGATTCATAATCAAAAATCAGTTGGCAAGCTCTTTGGCAGATAAAAAATTTATTGTGAAGGTGATTTGATTTATGTATAAGGCAAATGACGATCGTTATGAAAACGCAGTAGTACGAAGGGCGGGCAACTCTGGTCTTCAATTACCAGCATTATCGTTTGGATTGTGGCACAGTTTTGGCGATGATGCCAACTATGGCGACAGTGAGAAAGTCATGTTGAAAGCCTTTGACTCCGGTATTTTCTGTTTTGATAATGCATTTAACTACGGGCCCAGTGCAGGAGCTGCCGAGCGCATGTTTGGCGAAGTTTATCGGGCAAACTTGAAACCCTATCGTGATGAATTAGTGATTACCACGAAGGCTGGCTTCAATATGTGGCCTGGCCCTTATGGGAACTTCTCTTCCCGAAAGACTTTGATTAATGCCTTGGATGGAAGCCTGAAGCGGATGGGCCTTGACTACGTTGATATTTACTACAGTCATCGATTTGACCCTAATACCAGCTTGGAAGAAACGGCTAACGCCTTAGACAGCATCGTGCGTTCCGGTAAGGCCCTTTATATTGGGATTTCTAATTATAATGCCGAACAGACCAAAGAAATTACCAAGTATTTCAATGAACTTCACACACCATTTGTGGTCAACCAAGCTTCGTATAACATGCTAAATCGGGGTGTCGAAGATGATGGCCTTATTGATACCCTTGCCAGTGAAAACAAGGCATTGGTTGCTTATGGCCCATTGGCCGAAGGGTTATTGACCGATAAATACCTGAATGGGATGGATGATGACGTTAAGATCCATTGGAGTAATGAATTTGTCATCAAGCACGGCAAGGATGAACTGGTTAAGAAACTTAATGAGCTGAATGATTTGGCTAAGAATCGTGATCAGAATCTGGCTCAGATGTCGCTTGCTTGGCTGCTGCATGATAAGACGGTTGCCAGTGTAGTGACTGGGGCTTCCAAAGTAAACCATCTTGAAGATAATCTTAAAGCACTTAAGAATCTTGATTTCACCAATGATGAGTTAGCTGAAATTGATAAGATTGTTAAGGAATAAATCAAATAGTTTGCTGGGGTGCTGGGACAAAACGGGTGTTTTGATTCAAGCACCCCACATTTGTAAGCTATGAATGGAGAATTGTCATGACTAAAAAAGTAACAATTACTGATCTTGCTCACAAGGCGGGGGTTTCGGTTACCACTGTGTCCCAAATTTTGAACAGTAAACAGGATCGATTTAGCGACAAAACTGTTGAAAAGGTGCATCGACTTCAACGGGATATGGGCTATGTACCGGATTTTAATGCTCAAAGCTTAATCAAAAAAAGTGGCCGAACCATTGGGGTGCTTCTCCCTAATATCAATAATCCTTTTTTCAGCCGTTTCTTGAGGGGAATTGAAGCCACTGCCATGGAGCATGACTATGTCCCGCTTATTTTTGGCTCTAATAACAGTGAAACCCTTGAGAGCCACTATCTACTTGAATCTATCAGGCGCACTGCAGATGGCATGATAATCGCTTCTGCAGTGTCTGATCTTAACTATATTGATAAAATTTTGAGTCAAAACGAAGTGCCATACCTGTTGGTTGATCAAGCGCCAGTTGTGGAGGGCGACCAAATCAACGCCAACAATTACCAAGGCGGCTCATTATTGGCCGAATATCTGTTGGAAAAAGGCCATCAAAATGTGGTCGTTGTTGCAGATTCTAATCCAACATTGAATATGGAACATCGATTGGCTGGCTTTTTAGAAACGTTCAAAAAAGCTGGACAGCCAATTTCCAATGATCATATTGTTAAAACCGATCTCACGAAAATGGGCGGTTATCAAGTAACCCAACAAGTCATTAAGATGAAGCCAACCGCTATTTTTGCGATTAATGATGAAATTGCGATTGGCCTTTACCGCGGGATCCATGAAGCTGGCTTAAACGTGCCAGCTGACATTTCAGTGGTTGGCTACGATGATATTGATTTAACCGAATACATCAGTCCTAAATTGACCACGGTCCACCAGGCAGCCTTTGAAATGGGGCAGCATTCCGCCGCAATGATTATTGAGCGGATCGAAAATCGCGATGAGCCAATTCAAAGCGTCACTCTGCCAGTTAAGCTGGTTGAACGTGAAAGTGTGAAGAAGATTAACTAACGAATCATCCGAATAAAAAGCTTGTTAAACCCTTTCAGCTCTGATAGAATCATTGGTGAAAGGTTTTACTTACTAATCTAAACACTTAAAAGAATAAGAGGAGCGTAACATGACAAATAAAGTTGTTGTTCTTGGTAGTTTAAACGTTGATACCACCCTGCATATTGCCCAGATGCCAAAACCGGGCGAGACAATCAGTGCAAAAAGTAAAACGAACTCTGCCGGTGGTAAGGGTGCCAATCAAGCAGTTGCTGCAGCAAGATCTGGTGCCACTACCAGCTTTATTGGTCAGGTTGGCCGGGACAGCAATGGTCAATTTATGATTGATGCGTTAAAGCATGACGATATTAATGTTGATCACATTAATGTTGACGAGGCGGATGGCACCGGTTCAGCGGTTATTTTGCTCGATGAACATGGTCAAAACAGTATTATGGTATATGGTGGGGCAAACCAAGCAATGAAGTCGGCAATTATTGCCGACAGCGAATCGTTGATTGAGGGGGCAGATATGCTCATCTCAGAATTTGAAACCCCACAGGAAGTGACGCTGGCGGCCTTTAAATTAGCCAAGAAGCATGGGGTAACCACGATTTTGAACCCGGCACCGGCTTCACAATTAATTGCTGGTTTGGCAGAAGTGACGGATTTGATTGTTCCAAATGAAACCGAAAGTGCTTCACTGACTGGGGTTGAAGTCACTGACACTGCTTCGATGGCTGCCAATGCCGATAAGTTTACTAAAATGGGGATTAAGAATTTAATTATTACCGTTGGTGATCGAGGGGCTTATTATCATACCCCGGCTGACGACGGTTTCGTGCCAGCATTCAAAGTTCATGCGCAAGATACGACTGCTGCCGGAGATACTTTTATCGGCGCATTAAGTTCACAAATAAATAAGGATCTTTCTAATATTGAAGATGTCCTAACTTATGCCCAAAAAGCCTCATCAATTACGGTTCAACGGTTGGGAGCGCTCCCGTCAATTCCCAAAAAACAAGAAATTGAAAACAAATATAAATAAAAGTTATCGATAAAATTAGATTAACATTTAGCGCTAAATTCATTTTTAGTAAAGTGTTGCTTTAGGTGAAATTATCTGGTAGTATATCCAATCGTTAGCAGGAAATGATTAAGAAATACCTAACATTTCCTTGTGAGAAGTTTAAATTCGATGGAATTACAATTTAATTTTACATTCAAAGGGGTTTATAGCTATGAGTAATAAGTTAGAAATTCTTAAAGAGTACCAACAAGCATCAAACAAGCTAAGTGAGTTAAAAGATCAAGAAGCACAGTCTGTGCATTCACAGGCAACCGGTACCAGCGATACAGTTGTGATTCGACCACAATTTGGTAATGAAATGAAGCACTTGAATCAAGAGTGTATGCAGTTAAACATGATTTTGGAAGCAATGGATGCTTCTGAGGATTAACCTTTAATTAAAGAGGTTCATAGATTGAATAGGGCTGGGCAATTGATGATTGCTTGAAGCTCTATTTTTTCTTAGTTAAATTAAGTCAGCTTTGATGGTCCCAGCTCTGAAATGAGTGGTGCAATTGACCGTTTCTGGGTCTGTCGAGGGGGAAGCTACTTCGAAAATTGATGCTAAATTAATATCAAACGGAACGCCCGCCAAAATCCTAGTTCTGATTTTGGCGGGCGTTCCGTTTGATAACTAAGTTATTTTTCTCTGTAATCTCAAAAATATTTTGATAATAACGCTGAAGATACCGCTACTTTGATCTGATTACGCCCTTTAAGCTCGTTTAACCATAAAGTTACCGGAGCGAACAATAAGGACGCTAACATCGACGTTATGGAGCCGATTGTGTCCGCATCGTTTCCCAAGTTGACTGCTCGGGTAACGGCCACCGAATATTGCTCGGAATTCATCAGACACCAAAAGACCGAATTCAGGGTATCAATCACGTATGGTGAACTTTCAATCAAATTGCTTGGCTGCCTTAAGAAATGGGGGTCTTCAAGCTGTGAAAAGAGATCAGCATCCTCGGCGAATTCTTCTTTGGTTTGACCTATACCCCCAAAGTTAAAGTAAAAACTTTAGCTTTGGAGGTATTTTTTATGACTAAGATTTCAAAAGAAA
>NZ_JAUCAP010000042.1:0-23547 GCF_030361045.1 Lentilactobacillus sp. TOM.63 | reverse complement strand
TTAGAGATCGGAGTGTAAGTCTCCACCGAGGAGAATTCCCGGTTCTGGAATTTTTCTCGGTGGTGCTTACGCGCAGATCTCTGCCTGGAGGAGCTGTCCTAAAAATAAGTGAGCGGATCCAGGCGGTTAGAGATCGGAGTGTAAGTCTCCACCGAGGAGAATTCCCGGTTCTGGAATTTTTCTCGGTGGTGCTTACGCGCAGACTTCTGCTTTACGCAGCTATCCTAAAAATGTGAGCGAAGCAAAGCGGTTAATAACCGGAGCATAAGTCTCCACAACCAGAAATCCTGGGTTTGGATTTTTGGTTGGGGTGCTTATGTGCAGGTTATTGCTTTGTGGAGCTCTAAAAGCTCCAAATAAATTAAAAACGCCCCTTTCAAAATACATTGAAAGAGACGATAGGTGTTTGTCAACATCTGCATAGCGCTCCGTGGCATCCACCACGACAGTCCTTAACCTGTTAGGTTAAGTCCCAACAACCCATGTGAAAAGTCACCGGTCATTTCGGCGTTCATCCCTTTTTGTTTCAGTCATCACTTCTTTTCAAGTTCCTGAAACATACTGATAATGAACGCGCCTCTATTCGAATATATCGATTAATTAATTTATTCAGCTTTTAAACTGTAAAAAGTGTAACGCTATTCGCCGGAAATGACAAATTTTGAACCTGTTATCAAGCTTGACTTGAAATAAACAGCAACTTATCCCGTCCGGAAATGGGGTCATGGATCTGCGTTTCCTGCTTAAAATCCAGCTTTTTTAAAACAGCAATCGATGCCAGATTGTCGCTAAAAGCTGCCGCAGTCACCGTTATTTGAGTGGGTAATTGGGTCAAAATCTCAGTGATTGCTTCGGTCATCAAGCCCTGATGCCAATAAGTCGGTTCAAGAAAATAACTCATTTCAACTCGAAAAGGATCTGGTAAATGATCCTCACCGATAGCCGTGAAAAAAAGAACTGCCCCAATTAACTGGTCTTCAAGATAAAGCCCAAATGACCTGGGTGCCTGAAGTTGGCCTTTCACAGCTTCTTCAATCATCTTCTGATTGCCAATCAAGCTAAATCCGGTTCCAGCAGCAACTTCCGGATATGAAATCAGCCGGTAGTAATCGTCAAAATCCGTCATTTGAAGCTTGTGGATTGTGAGATGGTTGGTCGCAAAATTTTCTACCATGAGCACTCCTTGTTTAAATCTTGGTGTGAATCACAAACCGATATCTGGCAACTCTAGGGGCATAGTTGATGTACAGCATTTCTGAAACCAACAACCAGCAATATGCGACCAAAGCAGCGCCAAGCGTGTCAGTTGGATAATGGGCATTTAAGTAGATCCGCGAAAACATCACAAGAATCAGCCAGACAATCATCAATGCCCGAATGATAAACCGAACCGAAGCGTGGTCGATGACTGGTACCACCACGATCCAGATGATGGAAATCACGAGGAAGGCCCCCAACACATGGCCGCTGGGGAAACTGTAACCACTGTCAACGCCAAGATGAAGCGGTGGCCGGTGTCGACGAATCAGCTGCTTAACAACAGCGCCAATGATGTCCCCAAAGCCAAGTGTGAATATCGCCCATAACGCGGGAACTTTGTATTTAAATCCCCACAGAAAAAACGCAATGATGAATATCCAAAAAATATCCATTTTCGGCTCAGCAAAAAAAGACACCATCAAATAAAACTTTTCAAGTCCTTCACTGGGAGCGGATCCTTGAATCGCAGTTGTGAAAATTGAATCTAAAAATTGCAAATAATCAAAATTAAATGCCACTGAAACGGAAAGCACCGCGGTAATGCACAAGCTGACAATTAGCTTGATGATCCGGTTGGGATCCCTTTGCAGCAGCATGTAATCTTCGTTCCCATACATCTTCAACAATCCTCTCTTATCTAAACTCAATTTCGAGTATATCACAACCAGCCTGGTGATTTTTTCGTTTGACAGATTTTTAATGAAAACTAAGCTTTGGGCAGTGTATAATTTGTGACGTTCGTTTAATCAAATGATTGGGAGTGAATGAAATTGATTAATTATGCGCTGTTAATGATTGCCATCGGCTGTTTTGCCGGGATCGCCGGGGCTATTTTAGGCCTTGGCGGCGGCATCATCCTGACCCCCATTTTGACGCTATTGATGGGAGTTGATATCAAATACGCAATTGGCGCCAGCATCGTGGCTGTGATTGCGACCAGTTCCGGGGCGACCATCGCCTATTTACGTGACGAGGTGCTCAATTTGCGAGTCGCGATGTTTCTGGAAATCGCCACAACCCTGGGTGCTTTAAGTGGTGCTTTATTAACCGGGGTGATTGATCCAAAATATCTTTATATTTTGTTTGGGTTACTGCTATTATTCTCTGGATATAATATGATCCGCAAATTAATTACCCATACCGAATTACTTCACCGGGCAAAGCCAGATCGTCTTGCAGCAAAATTTCGTTTGGACAGTTCTTATTATGACAAGCAAATGATGAAGAAGGTCGATTATCAAGTTGAACATATCCCTGGCGGACTGGCCGTCATGTATGGCGCCGGTATTGCAAGTGGCCTTCTTGGGATCGGTTCTGGGGCGTTCAAAGTGATTGCGATGGACACCGTTATGAAAATGCCGCTCAAGGCGTCAACATCGACCAGTAACTTGATGATGGGGGTAACTGCAGCTGCCAGTGCGACCGTTTATTTCTTTAACGGCTCGATCAAGCCAGAAATTGCTGTTCCGCTGGCATTAGGAATCCTAGTCGGCGCCACCATTGGATCCCGGGTCATGCAACACCTTTCGGCTAGAGTCATTCGGATGATCTTTGTTCCAATCTTACTCTACATTGGGATTCAAATGTTTATGAAAGGAATCTGACGATGAAAAAACCAAACGAGTCTGTCAATCAAGAAATGGCCGATGTCGAAATTATCATCGGCAAGATCCTTCAAATTGGTGTCATCATTTCAGCGGTGATTATGTTACTGGGACTAATCCTGTTAATTATCACTGGTCATACTGGCTTTCCAGCTAATCAGTACCCGACTGATTTCATGGAAATTGGTAAAGGGTTGATGACATTCAAACCTTACTCAATCATGATGCTGGGGATCTTTTGTTTAATTCTGACCCCAATATTGCGCGTAGTGGTATCAATTTATTCGTTCTATAAAGAACACGATATGTTATACGTTGTCATTACCAGCATTGTATTGGTCATTTTAATGATCAGTTTTGTCTTTGGCATTTTAAGGTAATCAAATTTGTCAATCCAAAACCAGCAGCTTCCTCTGAAATCAATCAGAAGACGGCTGCTTGTTTTTTCTATTTAATTTTCACATGGCCAACCTCAGTTGTGAATCGATATTGGTAATACTCCCGATTAATGACACATCAATCAAAAAATCCGGCTCAGCAAGAAAAAATTTTCTCACTAAACCGGACTTGATGATGCCCTAATTTCGTACCTGGGCCCTTCGAATCTTCTGTCTAATTTTATTAACCAGTTCTGCGACAATAAAGCCTAAAGCAATCGAGCCAGCAATCCAAACCACTTCTGACAGGTAATTAAACGCAACCTGATAATTACCAAGGGCGAAGTTTTTGATTGAGTTATACGCCTGACCGCCCGGAACTAACGGCACCAATCCAGGAACATCAAACAAAATACTTGGCATCTTTTTCCAACGGGCAATGATGACTGACAAAATTCCGATCACTAAGCCGCCGAAAAAGTTGGGCGCACCAAGGCCTCCCCAGGTGCTAAATATCCAATAGTAGACCAGCCAGCCAATTGTAGCGTTAATGCCGGCAATATTCAGCGCGCGATGGGGTAAATTGACAATCAACCCAAAGCCAATCCCGGAAAGGTAGACGCAAATACATTTAATAATAAAAACAGTCATTTAATTCCCCTCAAAAGAAATGTAAGGCAATCGCCACGCCGAACCCTAATGCACAGGCACTAATCAGTGCTTCAATCCCGCGAGCGGGGCCACTAATCAAATTGCCGGATAACGCATCCCGGACCGCATTCGTTAACGGGATCCCCGGCACTAACGGCATTAATGACCCAATGATAATGTCGTCGGCTTTAATCCCAAAGCCATACTTAACAGATAAAATCGCTAGGCTGGCGACCGTCATGGCGGCAATAAACTCACTTAGGAATCGGATTTGAACATAGATGTTTAGAAAATATAACACTGCCCAACCAATCATCCCAACTAAGAACGTGATACCAAAATCTGGCAGATTATTCTGGAAGACGACCACCAGCGAGCCGCTCACCAATCCAGCACCAAGTAATTGAACCCAGAGTGGGAACATTGCCACTAAGCGGTCAATGTTCTTGAGATCATCATAAAATTGTTCAATATCAATCTTCTTAGCTGCATACTCACGAGAAAGTTCGTTTACTTTGGCGACCTTCTCCATGTCTAAGACCCGCTTGTCGATTGAACCAACCTGAGCACCAACATCATCAACGCCACCAGAAACAATAATTCCCGTCAAAGTGGCATAGATGTTTGCATTCTTCAAGCCGGCGTTCCTGGCAATCCGCAGGACAGTATCGTTTACCCGGGTCATTTCGGAACCCGATTCGATCATAATCGTTCCAGCCAAAACACAGGTATTAATTACCAAATGATCGTAATTTTTTTGTTGATCAGCCATTTGTTCACCTCGTAAGGAAAAACTGGGAGACGAGCCATTCCCAGTTCCTTGTTGATATTTGGGATGGTTCGCCACTACATTGCCGTGTAGTGCTCCACAAAGCAATAACCTGCACGTAAGCACCTTATTGTAAAATCCCAGGATTTATTCCCCACTACCTAGTCGAGTAGTGCTCCACAAAGCAGAAACCTGCACGTAAGTCGCCTTAATCTAAAATCCCAAAACCACGGATTTTAGATTAAGGCGACTTACGTTTCGGTTTCTAACCACTTTGTTACGCACGCTTTTATTTTACAAACACATAATGCGCCGTCTTATACCCGATCACCAGTTGTTTTTTATCCGTGACGTTATCCACCGTCACCGAACCTTCGAATGGGTCATGGGAGATTATTTTTAGCTTGTCACCAATATCCAACTTAATGTCGCCCAACAATGTCAACAGGTCGTGGTTATCAATGAACCTATTCACCGTCACTGTTTCGCCATCCTTGGCTTCCGTTAAGATCTTATCATGATCTTTTTGATAATGACCGTTTCTATCGGGAATGACACCGCCATGGGGGCAACGTTCTGGGTGCCCCAGGAAGTCATCTAAATGATCGATCATTTTGTCGCTTGTCACATGTTCGAGGCGTTCCGCCTCATCATGGACATCTGGCAAATCAAAGTGCAGGGTATTTGTCAAAAAGACTTCCCAAATTCGATGCTTGCGAACCAATTCCTCCGCGTATTTCATCCCTTTGGCAGTCAGTCGAACCCCCGAATACGGTTCGTGCTCAACCAGCTTTTCATCCACCATCTTGTTGACCATTTCAGTTACCGAACCAGCGGCAATATTCAAACTAATCGCAATTTGTTTATTGCTGACCAGTTTATTAGCGCCACCCAGTTCAAAAATTATTTTTAAATAGTCCTCTTTCATTGGGGTCATTAATTGCATAATCTCCTATTTTACGGAATATCATTGCCACGATCGTAAATAATATCTTCGTCTTCTCCTCGCGTTGTCTCCGCTTGGATCGTGACGTGGCAAATATGATATTTATTCTTCAAAATCTTTGTTATTTCCAAATAAATCGGTTGAGCTTGACTAATCTTCATATCATGCATGTTAACATGCGCCGAAAAAATAATGTTATTTTCATCGATTGACCACGCATGAACGTGGTGAACACTGAAGACACCGTCAATTTGAAGTAAATCACGTTTGATCGCTTCATAGTCAATCGTTGGTGCGCCTTGCATGAGTATCCTGAAAGTTTGCCGGACAATCGGAATTGCCTCCCAGATAATGTACAGGGCCACCAAAATGGTGACAATTGGGTCCACTAATGTCCAGTTAAACAAGTCAATTAAGATACCACCAATAATGATTGCAATCGATGATAACGCATCACTCATAATATGTAGATAAGTTGCCCGCATATTCAAATTGCTCTTGGAACCCGCATTCAATAAAAAGGCCGACAGCAAATTGGCTACCAACCCAATAATCGCAATGATTAACATTAAATCGCCGTTAATTGGTTGTGGGTTGCTAATTCGCTTAATCGCTTCAATCATCAAAACGGTGCAAATAATGCCCAAAACAATTGAATTCAAGAATGCCGTAATAATTTCGGCTCGCTTATAGCCAAAAGTGTTTCGGGCATTCTGTCGCCGACGGCTAATTCTGCTCGCAATGTAGCTAAAAACAATTGAAAGAGAATCACCCAAATTATGAAAGCCATCGGATATCAACGATAGACTTCCAGCAAGAAAGCCGCCCACAAATTCAGCAATTGTAATAACAATATTTAGAATTGTAACCCAGAAAAATCGATTACCCCCTACTTCCTGGTGATTATTGTTTTCCATAAACTAACCACTCCAATCTGAATCTATTATTACATTACTGAAGCATAATTTCCATACCAGTTCAACAATTTTGTTAGGTAACCTGAAAATTTAATGTTGATATTTTCCAAAACAAAAAAAGAACCATAACAAGCCCAAGCTCGCTACGGTTCTCCAGAGAAATATCGGCACCCCATCGGTTTTAATCAAATTTCTTTTCGTTCATACTCGAATACTGATCCAATTTTACAACTGGATACTCAAAGTGCTTCTGTTCGCACGATGGAACTCTTTTTGTCATATCACTTGTGCAATCTAACAGTTATACAAACGACAATCTAATTAATTACTATACAGGGTGCCGATACCCTCTATGCCTAGAATATCATTGGATTAAAGATTTAACAATCGTTTTGACTAGATATTGCAACGCTTTATCAACTGTTTAACTTCTTCAATTGACGAACCGTTTTGGATAAAACAGTGCACCAAGTCCAACCAATACATATCCGTCTCATCCAGCAAAGGATCGGCTGCCAGCTGCGGCTGGGATGGCACAAGGCCATTATTGATGTAGTCACAGATAACGTCTGGTCGGCTATTGATGCGTTGAGCTGATTCAACCAATGTGAGTTTCATAGCAATCTCCTGAAATTTTAGAATTAAGATTAGTCTATCAAGTTCGCAAATAAATGCAACCCCTATTCGACCATTCGCCAATTCCCCTCATCAGCCTTAGAAATTTGGTTGATGAAATGTAAAATTGAAGCGGCCCGATCCTTGTCGTGTTCAACCAATTGATTGAGGCCTTCCCCAGTAATCATCGGCTCGCTTAATGAAAACTGATCATCTTTCTTGTCACCAGTGGAAAAAGCCAACACTGTATGGCCATCCTCAATTTCAGTAATGATAAAGAATAAGCTGAAGTCATCATCATCCTTCATGTAGGCTGGCATGGCCCAAATACCATCGCTGATCTGAATCAGTTCCTCGTTATCGAACCGATAGTCCCGATGATTTTTTTCGTTAACGGCTTTGTCCAACACAAATAGCATTTTGTTGAAAACTGGATCGCCCAGTTTGATATTGTCTTCCATAGTGGTTTCCTTTCAAATTAATGATCGAAATCTCATTATAACAAATCACTCTGGAGATGCAATTAGGATTTGGTTACTTGAAATATTTTGTCCGCATCGTTCTGCCAAAATATTCAAGACTGGCAATTGCAAGGCCCCAGATAACCGATAAGACGGGATAATTGAGCGTGTACAAGAATGAAGAAACGGTCTCGGTGCCCATTGCCAGACTAATAGCAAACTGGATAAAGTAAGCAATTGGTATATAAATCATCCCACTTTTAACGGCTTGATAAAGCTGCCAATGATGAAGCGTTTTAGCCCCACCGACCTTAATTTCAGCGTCCAATAAGTGCTTTTTTGAAACTGCCAGACATATATTGCCACAAGCCCAAAATTGTAATCAATTCATTAGCCCCGGCCACCCAGAGGAATACAAGGGTTGATCCCGCAACTGCCACGCCAAAAATCACCAAGTTGGCGAAGAACGTATAGATCCGATAGAAAGATAAACGCGTGATCGCCAATTCGATCCAACGTTTGTCTGGCATATTCATCGAGAGGACCGGGAACCCCGTAAAACCATTTCAACATTCTGATGCCAAAAGATTCTTGAGCTTTCACTTTAATCGCCTCGTCTTAATAATTTTTGTCTTTCACGCTAGCAAACTTTTTAAATTATTCAGCTTTAACGATGTGACCAATTTCTTGCTGCGTGTCACTCATCCAAGCCATGACAATAATGAAAAGGGTGAGGCAAATCGTAAACCAGGAAGTAAAGCCATTAAAAGAGGCAGTAATCAAATATACATAAATTCCGTAGAGAAGTCCCCACAAAGCCCCATGGCGATATGCCCGGCGAACCGCGTTAGGCTATTCATCTTTTGACACTTCTTGGTAGTTGAGCTTCATTTTCGATACCCGATGATTAATATACATGCTGACACCACCAAAGCCTACAAGTATATTAATAAATACAAAACCAATGGTAAAGGAGTGGGTGATCATCGCTTCTGGGAGAAATAACATGACAATATTTGTCACTGCTGTATATATCCATAAATACATAAACCCATTTGTCGCAATTCGATTCACGGCTTGGAGATTATGCTCATCTAAAACGCCACGGATGCTAAAAGAATACCTCATAATCTTAATTAGAATGCCTTCTTTATTCTTCATCAGTTTCACCAACCTTCCAAAATAATGTGTTCAAATCTGTCCCCAACGTTTCAGCTAACAGGATACATAACTTCAACGATGGGTTGTATTTGTCGTTTTCAATCAGATTAATTGTCTGTCTGGCAACCCCAATTGCTTCAGCCAGTTCAAACTGTGACAGTTTATTTAGCTTTCGGTACTCTCGCACTCGATTCATAATACCGATCTCCTTTTGTCACATATATATGTCATCGACAACAATATAAACTTAAAATCATGTGGTGTCAATTATATATGACAAAAAAGAAGCCGGAAAATAAATTCCTGCTTCTCTCACTATTGTTAAATTAAACTGACAATAAGTTTCGTTCTTGGACTGCTTTTTGCATATGATCATATAAATGATCCCCAATCACATTGGTGCCCACTGTTTTGAAACCCTTGCGTTCATATAATTTTTTTGCTTCGGGATTTTCGAAATCAACGTTCAAACCGATCACTGATTTGCCATCATTCAATGCCATCCGCGGAACCGCAGCAAGTAATTTGCTACCAATTCCGTGACCTTGATAGTTAGGATCAACGGCGATTGAATCCAAGTACCACTCGTCAGAATGGGTCTCGGAATCAGGAATATACGGTTCTTTAAAATCGGCACTCTTCTTTGATAAATTGATCAGAACCTTGTTGATATCGTCCTCGTTTTCGCTGGGGTAGCCAAATACTACACCAACAACTTGACCATTGGCCTCGGCCACCACGGTGGATGCCTTACTGGACAGATACGTATCTGTCTGGTAAGCCCTCGTGATGACCTTGGCTAATCCAGGTTCGGGAACGTCGTCTAATTCATCCAGTTCCATTTCATCAAAAATAATATCAATTAGCGGGGCTATCTGCCCGGCGTCATCTTGTTGTGCTTCTCTAACGGTTATCAAAAAAATCCTCCATTTGTTAGTTAGTGATAGTGTTACACGTTATCTTACAGATTTTTTCATAGCTTGTCAAAGTACGGGATTTACTTGGTGCCTTTTTCATTTTTGCTTTCATGATCAACCGAATCGTTTTCATCCAGTTCCCTTTTGACATTTCCAGGCTGATTGCGCTGAATTAAGTCCAGTTCAGTACGGATTTGCCCCAGAATTTCAATTTCTAATTTTTGAATTTCCAGAGAATGCGGCAATTGGTTTTGCGTTAAGTTATCCAACTTTGCATGAAGAATTCGTAATTCATGCTCGGATTTCTGATTCACATGGTAATCATTTTCAGAATTCATGCGATCACGATCGCTGGCCCGGTTCTGGCTCATCATGATGATGGGGGCTTGAATTGCGGCAATACAGCTTAATGCGAGGTTTAATAAAATAAATGGAAACGGATCAAAATGCATACCGAATAATTGCAAACCATTAATTGTCATCCACGCCACTAACACAAACGTGAAAATCCCAATGAATCCCCAACTACCACCGAACCGGGCCACCGCGTCAGACACCTTTTGACCAAATGTTAAACTTTTTGCCAAGTTGTCATTAACATCTACAATATCGTAATCGTCACTTTGCATCGCCTTAGTCAGCCGATGATTAATCTTTTTAGTTTGCTTCACATCGGAATTGATCATCCCATCAACCCGCATCAACTGATATTTGAGCAGATCATGATCGCAAATAAAATCCGTAATTTTAGCGGTCGGATAATCCCCCTTAATCAGGTTACGAGTCGCTGGTTCGAGATTTTTTAAATAACGACCATCAATTTCCATATGTCGTTGATGGTCAATGAAACAAATTGCCGTTTTTTCTTCAACCATAGATGTACCTCCTGACGATTGTTTTAGTTGTTAAACATTCAATTGATTAGATACGCTAGATTGTAGCGGAAACGTGCTCGACCAAGCAATAACCTGCACGTAAGCACCCTAGCTACATAGTGGAAACGTGCTTCAACAAGCAATGACTTGCATCTAAGCAGCTCTGGTTAAAAATAAAACCCATTTTCAACCAGAGCTGCTTAGACTCCAGTCATTAACCGCTTGTTTCAGCACTCTACAAAAAAAGCACCCCACCGATTTATTATATCAGTAAGATGCCATGATTCATTCTTTAATTTTGATCTCAGTCGTTTAAAACTAGTGCCTATCCAAAAGCAAAGTTACCATTATGCCTTAATCAAATCAGTCTTGGCCTTCAACAAATCGGCTTTGAGTGCACGAATGTGTTCTTGAGCTTCCTTATTATCTGCAGTGTCCTTCATCCATGTTAGTACGGCTAAATTCGTTTCCATTTCAGCAATAATTTTTTGAATCATCTGATCCGATTCACTATTGGTAGACATATCTAGTCTCCTCCTTCAATTGATGATGTAATCATAACATGACTGGGGAAAAAGGCAACGGAAATGGTGTCGCTTTCACTGAATTCTAATTATTATTTTTATAATACAAGAAGTTGCTTTAACAGCAACGTTCAGTTGTGCACGAGATGAGTACTTCTCTAATCGATAACCTTCAAAATATCGGCTGGGAGTTGACTTTTGAAATGAAGCTGCTCTTTGGAAAAAGGGTCCTTAAATTCCAAGCTGGCAGCGTGCAGTGCTTGTCGCTCAATCCCTAAATTCATTGATCCTTGATACAGTTCATCTCCCAATAAGGGATGTCCAATGGCCGCAAAATGGACCCGAATTTGGTGGGTCCGACCTGTGTGGAGAACCACCCTCACTAACGTCCGATCGTTAAACTCACGTTCCACCCAATATTCAGTCCGAGAAGGCTTGCCTGTGTCTGAAATGAGTTGGCCGTATCCATCAGGATCTTTAGCAATCGGCTTGTCAATCACGCTGTGTTCTTCAAGGCCACTGCCAGAGACAACGGCCGCATATTCTTTATGAAGCGTCTTTTGGGCAAGCATTTCATTCGCCAGACTATTGGCCAGACGGTGCTTGGCAACCAGAACCACTCCACTGGTAAAACGGTCAAGTCTCGTGATAATGTGTGGGACCAGGTTGGTGGCCTGCTCCGAAACTAAATGATACTTAATTCGATTGACCAGGGTATCCTCCCGATTTGCAGGGCCTGGGACCACCGTTAATCCAGCCGGCTTATCCACTACCAACCAATTATCATCTTCATACATCACTTTGATTGGCTGTTCACTCACCGCAACCCCCGGATCAGGTTGTTCATCAGGTAAGACGACCTCCACAATATCGCCCACCTTTAGCCGAGTTGCGTCGTTGATGGCTTGACCATTAACGTTAATTTGGCCGTCAGTTTTCACTGTTTTATACATCCGGTGACTAATACCATGGCCATTCAAAAACTTTTTTAGTGTTTTAGGATCATTTTCAGTGTTCCGCCAATTAAATTTCAATTTTTTCTCCTGTTCAACTCAATCCGTCAACTTTTTTAAGATTAAACAAACTTTTTCCCACATTTGCCTGGGGGTATTGACATTTTAACAAATTATCGACAGAGTGGATGCCATAAATTATGTAATGGGGTAATTAAGTAATGAAGCGAATATGGAAGATTTCAATCATTGTCATCATGACCACCGTTGTTTATGTGGCCGTCCGAATGATTTCCTTTGATAACGATGCTGAAAAATTTACTCAAACATACTTGAATAAGGAAGTTAGTCATCACAACACGGCTCAACTCAAGAAAATTAGTGCTGATAAACATACCTACCACTTTTTAAAAGATGCAAATCACATTACCCTGAAATTTACGGCCGACAATCAAGGTTATCAAAACTATGCCTACTACCCTGTCAGAATTAACCATTCTAAGACATTTTGGGTCACATTAAAGTTCAATCCCAATCCAATTGATACGCTTATTCTCAATCACTTTTCGATGATTAAAATTCAATATTTTAAGCAGGATAACAACCGATAAGAGTACCACCTCAAAGCCGCTCATATTTCAGCTTCAATTCCCATGAATTCGACATTGACATCGTTTTCAATCCTTGTAGTATTAAGGTACAAATATAATTTGTGCTTTTATAACTACCAAAGGGGAAATCATTATGAAAATCGCGGTTATTGGTTGTACACATGCTGGTACCTTCGCTATCAAGACTATTCTATCAGAAAATCCGGATGCTCAAGTGACGGTATACGAGAAAAATGACAATATTTCATTTCTATCTTGTGGGATTGCCCTTTATCTGGGCGGCCAAGTTAAAGACCCCCAAGGCCTCTTTTATTCAAGTCCAGATGAACTGAGTAAGCTGGGGGCGACCGTCAAAATGAACCACGAAGTAACCAAAGTGGCGCCACGTCAAAAAACAATCACTGTCACCAATTTAGAAACGAATCAAACCTTCGAAGATTCTTATGATAAATTAGTTGTCACCTCTGGCTCATGGCCAGTTATCCCCCCAATTAAGGGGGTCGATAACCCAAATGTCTATCTTTGCAAGAACTGGAATCATGCAAAAAAATTATTTGAAACCGCTCCTTCAAAGAAACGAATCACAATCATTGGTGGTGGCTACATTGGTGCTGAATTGGCTGAGGCATATAGCACCACCGGCCATGAAGTCACATTACTCGATGGGGCTGACCGGGTAATGAGCAAGTATTTTGACGAAGCGTTTACAAGCATCGTGGAGAGCGACTTTGCTGATCACGGCGTGACTCTTGGCCTGGATCAACAGGTCAAAGAGATCTCTGGTAATGGCCCCGTGACGATCAAAACAACCAAAGGGACCTACGAGACCGATCTGATTGTGATGTCCGTTGGTTTCCGACCAAATACCGCTTTGTTCAAAGGTGAGTTGGCAATGACCGAAAACGGCGCCCTCATTACCAACGACTACATGCAGACATCCGATCCGGATATTTTTGCGGCCGGTGATAGCGCGGCCGTCCATTATAATCCCACTCATAGCCTCTCCTACGTTCCCCTGGCAACCAATGCCGTTCGCCAAGGAATCCTGGTTGGCAAAAATATCGTTAAACCAACTGTCAAATATATGGGCACCCAGTCATCATCCGGGCTCAAATTGTACGACAAAACCATTGTTTCAACTGGTATGACGATGGCTGCCGCAACTCAGCGAGGAATGAACGCGCATGAAGTCATTGTTAAAGATAACTACCGGCCGGAATTCATGCCCAGCACTGAACCGGTCTTGATGTCTTTAGTCTATGATCCCGTGTCCCGCAAAATTCTTGGTGGTTCCTTATTAAGTACACACGATGTCTCCCAGTCTGCAAATACGCTGTCAGTTTGCATCCAAAATAAGAACACAATCGATGACTTGGCGATGGTCGACATGCTATTCCAGCCTCAATTTGATCGCCCGTTTAATTACTTAAATATCCTCGCCCAGGCAGCTCAAGCCAAAGAAGCCAAATAGTTGATCATTTTTGTAAAGCAATTTGACCCACGTTATAATATGACTGCAGAGTGATGACAGTCTTTCTAAACCACATTAGCGTCTTCACGATGCAGGGGTTAAGTCGCTGCGGTTTCGATCTTAGCGTTTAACGACGAGATCGGGGTGAAAAGCAGTTTCATCCCAGATTCAATTGGAACAAGCAGCGCATCTGGTTTTAGATGCCCTGCTTGTTTTGCTTAAGCGGCCGAGATTGGTCGGAAATAGTCGGTTTGACAACGTAAACACGCTATTCCACAATACTGGGCACTAAGGATGATCTTTCTACCTTTTGCTTGCCAACAACCGGCCTTTCGATATACTTAAAGTGTACCTATTCTGACAAAGGTGGAGATCATCATGGCAAGTGACAATTTTATCATTACAACAACTGAACACATTCCCGGCAAAGAATACGACGTGATCGGCGAGGTATTTGGCCTCACCACCCAATCAAAAAACGTTGTTAGAAACATCGGCGCTGGTTTGAAAAATATCGTTGGTGGCGAAATCAAGGATTATACCAAAATGCTTGATGAGGCCCGCAACATTTCGGTCCAACGACTAGAAGATAATGCCAAGAAAATGGGTGCGGACGCAGTCGTCATGATGCGGTTTGACTCTGGTTCAATTGGCGCAGATATGCAGTCGGTTGCGGCTTATGGGACAGCAGTTAAATATAAGTAAGTGTCAAAGAACAGATTAATGTGCCATATTTTGGGGTCAAGTAATTAAACAATCGATTCTTAGACTTCCTTTATTTAGCCTGGCACGTCAGCAATACAACAGAGTGGTCCGAAAAGCAGTCCCAGCTTCTGATGGCTGGAATGGTTTTTCGGACCACTCTTTTAATTTGCTCTCCAATCTCGGTCAACCGCTATTAAACCTGCGCCTTAACTGTGGCACTCATATTCTTCAGAACTTGAGCAATTTTGGCAATTCCTGCCAGCAGGTCTGCTTCACTCATCACCAGCGGTGGCAACAATCTCAAGGTATTATGATTAGCCGGCAACGTCAGCATCCCTGCCGCCTGCAATTTAGCAATCACCGTGGCGACTTTCACGTCATCACTCAAATGAATCCCGATCATTAAACCCTTTCCACTGACGCTGGCAACAACTGGCAATGGTCCAACACGCTTTTGGATTGCCTTGAACACGACTTGGCTCTTTTGCTGAACTTGAGTCAAAAATTCTGGGGTTAACTGGGTCAAGACGGCTTTGGCAGCAGATAAGGCCAACTTGTTGCCACCAAATGTCGTGCCGTGAGTTCCCGGCCCAAATGCACTCGCTAACTTCTGCTTGCCAAGCATCGCGCCAATTGGCAGCCCATTTCCCAAAGCCTTGGCACTGGTAATAATATCCGGATCCATGTCAAATTGTTCATAGGCAAATTTAGTGCCCGTTCGCCCAATCCCTGTTTGGACTTCATCGATGATCAACAGAACACCTGTCTGATGGCACTTTTCTGATACCGCGTGCAGCCAGTCAGCATTGCCAGAGTTGATGCCACCTTCACCTTGAATCACTTCCAAGATAACCGCAGCAAACTCGTCTGTAATTTGGTCGATCGCGTAGGAATCGTTGTAGTCCGCAAAGGAGATCCCCGGAACCATGGGCGCAAAGCCTGCCTGAATCGAAGGATTGCCAGTTAATGACATCGATCCAAACGTGCGCCCGTGAAACCCATTATTAAACGCCAGCACGTTACTTTTGCCAGTATACTTACGAGCCAGCTTAAACGCCGCTTCATTCGATTCAGTGCCGGAGTTACAAAAGAAGGCCAGCATCCCTTGCGGACACAATTGCTTGGCCACCTCGTCCTGTAAAGCACTCGGATACAAATTCGACGTGTGCCAAATTTTGCCCAATTGATCAGTCACCTGTTGCTTGATTAGCGAATTGCTGTAGCCAAAACTGCAAACGCCGATGCCACTGGTGAAATCCAGATAAGTCTTACCCTTATCATCAGTCAAGTGCCAGTCGTGACCGGCAACGATTTCTATTGGATATTGTTGATACGTAGGAAAAATATTTTCCATGATTAATTGTCTCCTTTAAATTGTAACCTGCTTTGTCAAACTGGTCCCAGAATATTTCAATTCATTGGTGATGGCGACTTCTTTCACGCCATTTTTGAGGGCATCAAATGCGGCGGTAATCTTAGGCTGCATGCCCGCCTTGATCACTTTAGCTTTAAATAAACGCTTAGCGGTGGTCTGGGTCAATTGGTCAACAACGTGGTCGGCCACGATGACGCCCGGAACATCTGTGAGTAATACGAGCTTCTCAGCACTAAGTAAACGGGCAATTCCGGCCGCAGCAACATCACCATTCACGTTAAGCAGCTTGCCGTTTTCTGCCACTGCCAAAGGAGCACAGACGCCGATTTTCCGATCCAAGACTTGATTTATGTAATTGCGGTTAACCCCGGTCACTTGACCGACTTCGCCGTAGACTGCCTGGTCAAGATAGTCACCTTGAATGGCGGGGACCCCCGCAGCATTCAAACTCATCGCAGGCAAATGATGATTAGCCAGGTGCTGGCATAGCAATGGCTGAACAAGCCCCAACAGCACGGCTTGAGTGACCTTTAAAGTTTCTGGTCCGGTCACCCGAATCCCATTAATTTTGCTGACGGGTAAATGAAGTTTGGTGCTCCATTCCGAAATTTGGGGGCCACCACCATGAACAATCAAGATTTGTTTGCCAGCCTGATGCCAGTCGGCTAACTGTTGATAAAACGTTTCTGACAAATTATTTGTGGCATTGCCGCCGATTTTAATTACAATCGTTTGAGTCATCCAATCACCTTCTAGCTTCGATACGATGCATTAATTTGAACGTACTTATAAGTCAGGTCACAGCCCCAGGCGGTTCCTTCGGCAGACCCGGCATTCAAGTCAACGTCAATGACAACCTTGCTGTTTTTCAAACTGGCGGAAACTTTTGCATCTTCAATCCCAGTGGCGGTACTATTTGCCACCATCTGCATGCCATTGATTGAAACACTGACCCCGTCAATGTCGACGTGAGCGGTTGTTTGGCCAATTACCTGCATCACCCGACCCCAGTTAGCATCAGCGCCAAAAATCATTGCCTTGACCAAGTTGGAGCCAACAATTGTTTTGGCAACCTGTTGGCCTTCAAGATGATTAAACGCGCCGGTCACATTGACTTCGACTAATTTAGAGGCGCCTTCACCGTCCCCGGCAATTTCTTGGGCCAGATGAGTGAGAACCAACTTGAACGCCTTCACAAAGGTCGGATAGTCTTCACTGGATTCAGTCAGCGGCTCGTTGCTTGCCACCCCATTGGCCATGACCATCACCATGTCGTTGATCGACGTATCGCCATCAACAGTGATTTGATTGAAAGTCTCATCAACGGTCGTGCTGAGCATTGATTGCAGTTGCTGACCATCAATTGCGGCGTCAGTCGTCACAAATCCGAGCATCGTTGCCATGTTGGGATGAATCATCCCTGATCCTTTGCAAAATCCAGTTAAGGTCACCGGTTGATTATCAATTAAACACTTCACGGTAATTGTTTTGGGATGGGTATCAGTGGTCAAAATGGCCTTGGTAATCCCTGCAGATTGTGATAAATGAAGTTGGCTAATACCAGCCTCAATCTGATCCATCGGCAGCGGCTCACCAATCACACCGGTTGAGGCAACCGCGACCAAGTCTTTTCCAATTTTGAGCTTATCGGCAGCCAACGCCTGCATCTTGAGGGCATCGGTTTGACCCTGGGCGCCATTGCAAGAATTGGCATTACCACTATTCATCACGACTGCCTGCAGTTGATGTTTTAAATTGATCGTTTGCTTGGTCAGTTTCGTTGGGGCTGCCTGAAATTGATTGGTCGTATAAACACCTGCAGCACTGGCCGGAACTTTGGAGTAAATCCAGCCCATATCGTCCTGCTCTTCCTTTAAACCTGCGTGGATTGAATCAGAATCGAATCCGGCTGGCCATGTAAAGGCGGTTATGTTAATTGAATCTTCACTCGTCATTTGCATCCTATCGATCTCCTTTAATTAAGGCAGGAACGTTTGTAATTCCAAACCTTCAGTTTCTTTATAGTTAAATAGTTGATTAAAATTTTGAACCGCCTGGCCTGCAGCCCCTTTTAGGAGGTTGTCGATGACACTGTCCACGGTAATGGTATGAGTCACTGGGTTATAAACAAAGCCGACATTACAATTGTTCGTCCCAACAACTTGTTTGATATCTGGTAGTTGCGTGCCGGTGTACTGAACGAAATGTTTATTTGTGTATGTCTCCTTAAACGCGCTTGTCAATTGATCCTCGTTGATCCCAGCTTTTACCTTGGCGTAAATCGTGCTCATGATCCCACGGTTAATCGGCACCAAGGTTGTCATAAACTGAATTGCAGGCACTTGGTCATTCCAACTTCGCAACTCCTGCATGATTTCTGGAATGTGCTGATGCTGATTGGGCTTATAAATTTGTAAGTTTTCATCTACTTGAGTGAAATGCGTGATTGCGTGGGGTGTTTTCCCTGCCCCGGTGGTTCCCGATTTAGCATCGACAATAATGCTTTCCGGCTCGATCAAGTTGTTCTGGACGAGTGGCGCCAAGCCAAGTAACGTTGCGGTGGCATAACAACCGGGATTAGCGATGTAGGTTTGTCCCTTTGCGGATTGAAAGTCTGCGAGACCATAGTGGGTTTGCCGCAGGAATTTTGCCGGTGCCGCTGGTTTGTGATACCACTTAGTATATTGGGCTTCACTTGCCAGTCGCATGTCGCCAGATAAATCGATCACTGGAAAGTGAGCTGCCATGTATTTTGGCGCAACCTTTGAGGTTACCCCAGCTGACGTTGCGAAAAATACGACGCCATTCTTTTGAATAATGGCCTCATCGTCATATGGCAGGACTTCTGTCTGATCCTCATTAAAGATCGGGACCACCTGATTCAATTCGCTGGGTGCGGTTAATTTATGATCATAAAGATTGATCTTAGTGACTCCTGAATGTTTCTGTAAGAGTTGGTATAAAACCATCCCTGCGTATCCGGTTATTCCTACTAATGCTACCTGCATCTAATCGCCTCACAACTATTCATAAGAATGTTATATTAATGAATTGCAAATAGCTTACAATTTTTATGAGATAAATGTAAATAATTTTTAATTTATTCATAAATGTTTCTTTATTTAGATATTTATTCATTTATTTGGGAAATAATATACATATTTTAGATTGTTCACAATTGCTTCCTTTCAACATCTAATTGCATAATTATATTGGTTATCGCATAAATTTGATAGAATGAACAAGCGATACTTTGATCCCTTATTGATACAAAAAGGCGCTGCATTCCACAAAAACAGAATGCAGCGTCTTTTTTACTTAAATTCTGGGATCAAATTCCCTCTTGTCCCAATCAGCTGAAGTTTCGAATACTGAGTTGCTAAAACATGGTTCAAACTATGGCCGGGGAGCCCCAACTGCATCGTGAACATCGGCCGGGATCTTATCCAGTGCTTGGCTCAGATCGGCAATCAAATCATCGGCATTCTCGACCCCAACTGATACCCGGATCAAGTCAGGAGTGATCCCCGCTTCCTTCAACTCTTCTTCGTTAAGTTGGGCATGGGTCGTTGAAGCTGGATGAATGATCAGGGATTTGGCATCAGCAACATTCGCCAATAATGAAAACAACTTCAAATTTTGAATCAGTTGTTTGCCGGCTCTTTCGCCACCCTTTAGGCCAAGCGTAAAGATCGACCCCACGCCTTTGGGGAAGTACCGCTCCGCTAAATCATGATACTGACTGTCTTCAAGGCCAGGATAGTTAATCCAAGCGACTTTCGGATGATGATGAAGGAAATTAACAATCTTTTTCGTATTCTCAACGTGGCGTTCAACTCTTAACGATAAGGACTCTAGCCCTTGCAGCAATAAGAAGGAATTAAACGGGCTGATGGTTGCCCCAAGGTCTCTCAATGATTCTGCGCGAACCTTGGTCGTAAACGCACTGCCACCCAAATCAGCGAACACTAATCCATTGTATTGCGCATTGGGTTCGGTAAAACCAGGATAGCGGCCACTGGCTTGCCAATCAAATTTGCCATTTTCAACAATCACGCCACCCATTGTAGTCCCGTGACCACCGATAAACTTAGTGGCCGAATGAACCACAACATCGGCACCGTGATCTAATGGCCGAACCAAATAGGGCGTTCCAAATGTATTATCCACGATCAAAATAATGCCATGACGGTGGGCAACTTCAGCAATCGCCTCAAAATCCACCAGATTAATGCCCGGATTACCAATGCTTTCAACGTATAATGCTTTCGTGCGCTCATTAATTGGGGCTTCGAAGTTTTCCGGGTCATCGGGGTCAACAAAGTGGGTCTTGATGCCTAACTTTGGTAAGGTCACATTGAATAAATTGAAAGTGCCACCATATAACGTGCTGGCAGAAACAATCTCGTCACCTTTAGCTGCAACGTTAAGAATGGCTGCGGTAATCGCTGCAGAACCGGTTGCTAAAGTCACGCCAGCTGTCCCATTTTCCAGCGCAGCCACTCGTTTATCGACAACATCGGTCGTGGGGTTAGTCAACCGGGTATAAATATTTCCGGGATCGGTTAGCCCAAACCGCCCGGCAGCCTGTTCAGGGCTGTCAAAGACATAGGAAGTTGTTTGATAAATTGGAACCGCTCGTGATCCGGTTTCGTCAACAACTTGTCCTGCGTGAACCTGTAGTGTCTCAAAGTGTAAATTTTGTTCTTCGTTTGTTTGTGTCATAATGATAAACCCACTTTCTTGTCTGTTAAGAGTTGCGTCCAATTTTGATAAAATTTAATACTGGCCTCTCGCCAGGTTTCGTGAACCATTCCAGTCGTTGAATCTTCAAAATAATGTTCTGGCAGTTGAATCGGTAGATGCTTTTTCACGTCGCGCAGATATTCTTCTGCCAGAGTTTGTTCCTGATATTCAGGATGCCCGGTTACGTAGGTGGTCTGTTTGCTTGGTGCTGATAAGATAATCGGTCCGGACTGCAGTGATGAGGCCACCACCGTCAAGCCAGCCGGAAGATCGTTCTCATCAAGGACACTTTCCGTCTTCCGGGATTGAGGCATCCGAATCAAACCGCCAGCCCCAAAGCCACGAGCGAGTGGTGATTCATGATTGACTTTGGTTGCTGAATAAATCCCAAATAATTTTCGTGGCAATAAGTGCTTTTCAATGCCAAAGTCGTGATAGAGGCCTGCCTGGGCTGCCCAGCATTCATAGAGTTGCTCTTTAACATGGGTGCTGGCCCAATCAGTAATTGTCACAAATTCATCCCAATAATCGACGGCTTCAAATTTAAGGGTTTCAACTGGCGCCCCAGTGATAATCAGGCCATCGAAGAATTGATCCTGGATCTGGGCAAGACTGACATAATGAGCTTCAATCTGCGCTCTCGGGGTCCCTCTAAAGTGATGAGTTACTGGATACATAAACGTTAATTGAACCTCCCGATCACAATCATTGAACCGTGACAAAAACTGTAATTCAGTGTTTTGCCGAGTTGGCATCAGATTCAACACCAAGATTGATAATGGTTGTTCAAGTGGTTGGTTCTGCCAATTCCCACTGGCATAAACTAACCCGTTCGTTGCGTTTGCCGTCATCCAAATCATCTCCTTATTAGCAATCAAAAAAAGCTTCCGTCCACATAGTTATGATTAACTACGGGACGAAAGCTTCGTGATGCCACCCTGATTCATTGCCGCTTCACAGTGACAACCTCAATAAGTACTCCTTGGCATAACCAAGGAAAACCCTGTCATATATCGGTCACCACCGGACGTGCTAGCCTCGCAACCGCACGTCAGACTCAGAGCTCATCTTCACGTCGCTGTCGGGCACTTCTCTCACCAATCGAAGCTCTCTGTATTGCCGACATAAACGCTACTCTTCTCTTCAACGTCTAATCTATCTTTAATAATTGCTGATAACTTTATCATCGTTCTAACAGGCTGTCAATCTATTTTTATGAAAAAATTTTAGTTTGTCGGTTACAAAATGAGCTTATAATGTGTTTATTAATCATTCAAGGGAGATTAACATGGAGAACCCAATTTCTGAAGATGAATTGATTGCGACTTGCGGAAAAGTTGGCAAAATATTGCTCACCAGCGGTGCTGAAACTTCTCGAGTGGAAAGTACGGTGGAGTACATTGGCAAGGCTGCCCACTTTGATATTAGCTGTCACGCCACGATTACCGCGTTATTTGTTGGGACCAACCAGCAAAGCCGCACGCATTTAGTGAAAGTCCGGCTTGGCGATTTTAATTTGGAAAAAGTCGATGAAATCAATACGATGTCCCGAAAATTTGTGGAAGGTAAAATTAACTTTGATGAACTCAAAATTGCGATCGATCAAATTGATCACAAAGTTATTGACTTTACTTGGCCGCAAAAGATCTTTGGCGCCGGGGTTGTTTCAGTTGCGCCAATGCTATTATTCAAGGCAACCTGGGCTGACTTGGGGCTAGCCTTCTTTGTCGGTATTTTTGGTTACCTCGCCGCCCAACTGGCTGGCCGGCGGATTAAAACACCCTACGTTGCGGCAGGCTGTGGCGGCTTCATTGTTGGCCTATTAGCAGCAGCCCTGCAAACTGTTGGAATTGCCACCAGTGCCGGTAACATCATCGTAAGTGCCCTCATGCCGCTCGTTCCGGGAGTTGCCATCACCAACTCATTTCGAGAAATCGTCGACCGCAATACGATTTCCGGCGTTGTTCGAGCAGTCGATGCGATTATCATTGCCGGATCAATCGGCGCTGGCGTGGTGCTTGGCACATCCCTTTGCTCGTTATTGGCTCACATGATTGGGGGCTTTTGATGCGAGTCCTAATTGAATTTGTCATTAGCTTTTTATCAACAGTCGGCTTCGGCCTCATTACCAACGTCCCGCGCCGATCACTACTGCCAGCGGGGATCACCGGTTCACTTGCCTGGGTCGCTTACTATCTGGTACTACAGGTTGATCCTGGCTTAATTTTACCCAACTTCACTGCCGCCATTGTGATTGGGATCCTTGGAAACATTTCAGCAGTCTTATTTCGAGTGCCGGTCAACATCATTTACGTGCCCAGCCTGGTGTCATTAGTTCCCGGCGGAATCCTCTATTTGGGGATGCGTAGTTTTACGTTAGGCCGGGAAGCCCCCACTTCGCAATATCTGTTTAATACACTCACGATTGCCATTTCACTTGCCGTGGGATTTGTGGTTGCCGAAGTTATTTTTTACCGGATTAAACCGATTCTCATGAAGATCGTCACTCAGCGACGATCCCCATCACATTCCTAATCTCGGGATGACGAGAAACTGCGGATCGATCACTGACTAAATCAGTGACGGCGAACAATCAGCTATTGACAAAA